>NZ_BMOD01000006.1:0-149077 GCF_014646895.1 Deinococcus roseus | reverse complement strand
AACGGTCGCGTTTCCTTGAATCTGGTCAGCGGATCGGGAGACAAAGCCCTGCTGGCAGAAGGCCTCCCCGAGCAGTACCTGGGCAAAGACCAGAGGTACGCTTTAACCAGAGAGTGGGTGCACATCTTCCGAGCCCTCTTGCAGGGGGAGAAAGTGACCTACCAGGGAGAGCACCTGCAGATCACGGAGGGTCAATTGCAATTTCAGCCTGTGCAGCAACCACTGCCTCCGGTGTACTTCGGGGGAAGCAGTGAACCAGCGATTGGGGTGGCTGCGGAGTACACGGATGTGTACCTGACCTGGGGTGAACCGCCGCACATTGCCAGAGAAAAGATCGAACGGGTGGCCGAGCAGGCCGCGCTGCTGGGCAGAAAAGTCCGTTTCGGCGTCCGTGCTCACATCATCGTCCGGGAGACCGAAGAAGAGGCCTGGGTTGCTGCCAGCCGCCTGATCGAACGGGTGGACGACAAAGCCATTCGCAAAGCCCAGGCTTTTCAGGCCAGTCGGGATTCCGAAGGCCAGCGCCGCATGATCGCCCTGCACGGTGGGGACCGCAACAAACTCACCATCCACAAAAACCTGTGGGCCGGGGTGGGTCTGGTGCGCGGAGGAGCAGGAACCGCCTTCGTGGGCAACCCCGAAAACGTCGCGGCCCTGATCCGGGAATACCAGGACATCGGGGTGGACACCTTCGTGCTGTCCGGTTATCCCCATCTTGAAGAAGCTTATTACACAGCAGAACTGCTGTTCCCTGCCATTGGCAAGACCCAGACCGGGGTCCTCAAGGTCAAGTCTGAAGAAAAACGGCTGGCCGTCTCTTACTGAACCTGAAATTCTTCTCTCTCCTTCAACTGGTACGCCGATTTCCATCACCCGGGGAACACCCAAATCCCAGCCCCGGGTGAGGAGGTGAACACTGCTGCAAAGACCATCAGACTTCCTCATGTCTTGCCTGCACGGTCAGGTGCAGGCCCCCAAAACCAATACCTCCAGCTTCTGGAGTCAGAATTCAGCCTTTCCCGCAAAAAAGAGGTTTTTTATGAAGAAACAGTTCCTTGCTGCCCTTTCCCTGATCGCCCTTGGTTCCATCGCCCATGCCGAAGATGTTGTGTTCAAAATCGGATACCAGAAAGGCGGTCTGCCCGTGGCCCTGAAGTCTCTGGGCTGGCTGGACACCGCAGCCAAACAGGGCATCAAATTTGAATGGTACCTGTTCCCTGCCGGACCCCAGCTTCTGGAAGCCGAACGTGCTGGAGCCATTGATTTTGGTTCCACGGGAGACACCCCCAGCATCTTCGCTCTGGCTGCTGGCACCCCCATCCGTTACGTGGGCATCACCAAGAACACCGATCCCAAGGGAAGCGCCATTCTGGTGCCCAAAGATTCCCCCATCAAGAGCATCAAGGACCTGAAGGGCAAAAAAGTGGCCTTGCAACGCGGCTCTGCTGCCCACTACCTGATCCAGCTTGCCCTGCAAGAAGAGAAACTGGACCTCAATGACGTGGAGATTGTCAATTTGCCCCCCGCTGAGGCCCGAGGTGCCCTGGAAGGCAAAGCTGTGGACGCCTGGGTGATCTGGGACCCCTTCTACGCCATTGCACAGGCAGGTGGAAACGTGCGGGTCATCCGGGACAGCAAGGGCCTGATTGATGGGGTGGGGTACTGGATCACGGTGGACCGGGTGCTCAAAGATCCCGGCAAGAAAAAAGCCCTGGCCTACCTGCTTTCTGAACTCAACCGCACGGCCATCTGGGCCAACAAGAACAAAGACAAACTGGTGGATTTGTGGTTTGAGGACCTGGGCATTCCCAGGGACATCCTGAAAACTGTGCTGCTGCGCTCCGGGGATTACAACATCACCGCTTTCCCCAACAGCCAGCTCAAGTACCTGCAAAAAGAAGCAGACACCTTCTACCAGCTCGGGGTGCTGCCCAACAAGCTCAACCTGACCAGCGAAGTCATTGGCAAGGTGCCCTTCAGCAAAAACCTGAGCGCAACGGGCAAATAACCTCAGGGCCTTCCACTCCTGCCGATTTTGCAGCTGATCTCTGTACCTGATCTCGATGTTTTTTCTGTGCAGACCTATTAAAATCAGTCCTCCGTATGGAGGACTTTTTTGTGTTTTGTTGATGATGTTCTTGCAGGGTTTTGCACTTGACCGCATAAGCCATTCAAGCAGTTGACAGAAATTGTAAACAATTTTATGATGACGGCGACTTGAGAAGCCTCGTGCCTCCTGAAAGGACAACACCCATGAAAAAATCCCTGCTGGCCCTCAGCCTCCTGCTCTTCAGTGCAGCCCACGCAGAACTTCTGGACACGGTCAAAGCCCGTGGAACCCTCAAAATTGCCCTGGAAGGCACCTACCCGCCTTTCAACTACCGCGATGAAAAGAACCAGCTGGTCGGTTTCGATGTGGACATTGCAAAAGAACTGGCCGAACGTCTGGGCGTCAAACCCGAATTCATCACCACCGAATGGAGCGGCATCATCGCTGGCCTGCAGGCCGGAAAATACGATGTGATCGTCAATCAGGTGTCCATCACCCCTGAGCGCCAGAAAATTCTGGATTTCTCCAAACCCTACATCGTTTCCAGTGCCCAGTTGATCATCCGCAAAGGAGATCCCCGCAGGTTCAAAACCCTCGCAGACCTCAAAGGCAAGAAGCTCGGGGTGGGTCTGGGAAGCAACTACTATGACATGGCAAAAGCCATTGGTGGCATTGACCTGAAAACCTACCAGGCTGCACCGGACACCCTGCGCGACCTGAGCCTGGGACGCATCGACGCCGCACTGAATGACAGCCTGCTGCTGGCTTATCTGACCGTGAAGACCCGTCTGCTGGTCAAGGGAGCTGCCCAGATCGGAGAAGCCACCTACATGGGGATTCCCTTTCAGAAGAACAACCCCAAATTTGCCGCAGCCCTGAACAAAGCCATTGATGACATCAAAAACGACGGCACCTACCTGAAAATCAGCAAGAAGTGGTTTGGCAAAGATGTCTCCAAAGCCCCCAAAGACCAGTAAAAAAATGCATTTCCAGCCTCCCTTGAGAAAGGGAGGTTCTGGCCTTTTATGACAGAGCTGCTGCAAACCCTGTTGAACGACCTGAAGCTGATGTACCAGAATGCAGTGGTGGCTTTTCCGGCCATGCTGCTTGCAACCCGTTTCACCCTGATGTACGCCGTGTGCAGCATGGTGCTCGGGGTGGTGATTGCTTTTGTGGTGGCCATGTTGAGGGTCAGCAAAACCCCGGTGCTGGATCCACTGGCCCGGCTTTACGTCAGCGTGATCCGTGGCACCCCCCTGCTGGTGCAGATCTACATGACCTATTACGGGGTGCCCTCCTTCTGGCAGACCATTGACGCCAGTTTCCCCAAACTGGTGCCCAACATCCTGATTGATTTTCCGGTGTGGCTGGCTGGCACGCTGGCCCTCGGTCTCAATGTGGGTGCTTACATGAGTGAAACCCTCCGGGGCTCCATTGATGGGGTGGGAAAAGGCCAGTGGGAGGCTGCCCGATCCCTGGGCCTGAACCACCTGCAAACGCTCAGTCTGGTGGTCCTGCCCTAGGCGATTCGCACTGCCATTCCCAGCATGGGGAACAGCTTTGTGGGCCTCCTGAAAGACACCAGTCTGCTCAGCGTCATCACCATTCCGGAACTGATGAAGGTGGCCTACGAGAATTATTCCCGTACCTTCGATGGACGGGCTTACTTCCTGAGTGCTGCCCTGATCTACTGGGTGCTCTCTTCGATTTTCAATGCCCTGCAGCGCAGGCTGGAGGCCCGACTGGCCCGCGCACACACCGTCTAGCCTTCCTCACCTTCACCTCCAGGACCCCAAATGACTGAATCTGACCCCAGAACCCTGACCCCCAACAATCCCGAAAATGCCCTGAATTACCCTGCCTTTCGCTGGCTGATGGCTGCAACAGTGGGTTCCTCCCTGGCCAGCCGTGCTCTGGCCGTGGTGCTTGGATTCCAGATTTACCAGATCACCAAAAGCCCACTTGCTCTGGGATGGCTGGGTTTGTGGGAAGCCCTTCCTGCCGTGGGGCTGGCCCTGTTCGGAGGGTATTTTGCAGACCAGCATGACCGCAAACGCATCCTGCTGGTGACCCGGGGGGCTTCGGTGGTTTGCGCTGTGATGTTTGCGGTGCTGTCCGGGAGCATTGAAACGCTGGGTCTGACCGGACTGTACGCCCTGGTGTTCATTGCCGGGATTGCCAGAGGGTTTGGCGATCCCGCAGCTTCTGCCTTTGAAACCCAGGTGGTCCCCATGAAGGCCTACATCAATGCCTCCTCCTGGCTGGGCAGTGCATGGCAAGCCTGCTCGATCATCGGTCCAGCGCTGGGCGGTCTGGCTTACGACTGGCTGGGAGCAAAAGGCACCTACGTGCTGATTGCTGCACTGTTCATGGTGTCCTGGCTGGGGATCCTGATGATCCGACCCACCGGAAAAGTGGCAGCACGGGTGCGTGAACCCATCGGGCAGAGCATCAAAAATGGGGTGAAGTTCGTCTGGAACGACAAAGTTCTGGTGGGCTCCATGGCCCTGGATCTGTTCGCGGTGCTGTTCGGAGGGGCTGTTGCGCTGCTGCCGGTCTTTGCCAACGACATCCTGCATGTGGGCGCAAAAGGGCTGGGTTTCCTGGTGGCTGCGCCTTCCGTGGGCGCTTTGCTGGTGATGCTGTGGGCCACCAGACGGCCTCCCGTTGAAAATGCCGGGCGCACTTTGCTGCTGTGCATTGCTGGATTTGGCCTCTCCATCATTGTTTTTGCCCTCTCCAAAAACTTTTACCTGTCGCTGGTTGCCCTGGCTTTCAGTGGGGCTTTCGATGGGGTCAGCATGGTGATTCGCCGGGCCATTCTGCGGCTCAGGACCCCGGACCACCTGCGCGGACGGGTCGCCTCGGTGAGTTTGCTGTTCATCGGGTCTTCCAACGAAATCGGGGCTTTTGAGAGTGGCATGGCCGCCCACCTGCTGGGGACCATTCCTTCGGTGTGGATTGGGGGGATCGTGACCTTGCTGGTGGTGGCTTTCACTGCAGCCACCGTGCCTGAACTGCGCACCCTGCACCTGAGGGCCAAAAACGACACCGAATAGCTTTACCATGAAGCATGCTGATGCTTCGCTGGGCAGGACTGCTCTTCATGGCCGGAGTGGTCCTGTTCTATTTTTTCCGGCCTGAAACCTACTCCCTGCTGGATTACGCCAACCTGATTTTTCATGAAGCAGGGCACATCCTGTTTGGTCCTTTTGGGGAATTGATGATGTACCTGGGTGGGTCCCTGACCCAGATTCTGATTCCCCTTTTGTGCTCAGGGTTTTTTGCCTACAAAAAAGATGTGTATTCCAGCAGCATCACCCTGCTGTGGGCCGTGCAGAACATGATCAACGTCAGCGTGTACATTGGGGATGCCCGTGCCCGCAATCTGCCCCTCATCACCGATGACCCTGACACCCACGACTGGTGGAACATCCTGCTGATCCTCAACATGCTGCAAAAAGACCACCTGCTGGCAAAGGTGGTGGTCTTCTGGGCGGCTTTGCTGTATGTGGTGGCGCTTTTCCTGGGGATCAGAGCACTTTTCGCTCAGGCAGAGGAAAATTCAGCTTGAAGTTCTTGACCTCGAAGCCTGCAATGGGACGCTGGTGTGAGAGGTCTGGAAAGAGGTCACTGCTGCCCTTGAACGCCATCAGGCGGGCAGGACGTGCCCAGCCTGTGGCCGAAATGGTGGTCAGCATGTGCTGCCTGCCATACATCTGCAGCAGGGTCCTCAGGTCCGGGTGAATGGGTCTGGCACTCAGGTGCACAAAAGGGCCTTCTGAACGCAGGTAAAAATCTGCGATGTGCTCTTCTCCCAGATGGGCACTGACCTGATCTGCAGCAAAACTGAAATCTGCCCGCTCTTTGGGAATGCCCCAGTTGTGCCAGCCACTGACCACACTTTCCAGCGTGGACACGTAAATCTTGGTGATGGACAGGTGGTTGCGGTTGTCCTGACCAGAGAACATTCCAGGCATGAACAACAGTTCCTGATAACGGCCCACAGGTGTAGAGGCGTAATCCAGCAGCATCACTGCACCCAATCCTCCTGAATACCGGGATTGCATGGGACCCGGAATGAAGCCACTGGACTGGATGAATGCATCGGAAAATCGATAAAGAAAAACAAAACCCCGCCCGGCAAGGTTCCAGGGTGGGGGCACAGGCTTCAGCGCGTGCTGGGTCATGTGTTTGATGATAGCAAGATTGGGGCGGAAGGCAGAGTGCAGAAGGCAGAAGGCAAAAGGCAAAAGGCCGAGGGCCGAGAGCCGAGGGCAAAACGCTAAGGGCCGAGTGCCAAAGGGACAGGGCAGAATGCAGAAGGCAGCAGGCAGCAGGCAAGCTGCTGAGAGTCAAGGCCAAAGGCACAAAACCCTGTCCTGGTTGCAAACTTCTGGGTCAGGTCCGAGAAATCTGCACCTCTCCGAAGGTCATGAACACCAGGGTTCCCGCAGCGTTGCCCCGGTACACGCCGTTTGCTTCTGCCAGACGGCAAGCGACTGCTGCGAAGGCCCAGCCCTCCTCTTCTGAGCAGAACACTTCAGGGTCTTTAAAATCCTGCACGCCATGCTCCTCACCATAAGCTTTGACTTTCATGGCGTGCTCACAGAGGGCTTCGGGAATGGAAGGATTTTCCCAGGCCCACATGAAGGTGCTGTCCTGCGGGGTGTAGGTGCCCACCACCTGTATCTGGGCCGTGACCATGGTGCCATCCTGAAACGTCCAGACGATCTCTCCAACATTCAGGTTCACGTTCCAGCGGTCTGCCTCTCCGATCTTCCAGAGGTTGTGGTGGGCTGCGGTTTGCATCCGCAACCCTTCCAGGCTGCCATCAATGAAGTCCTGCACTTGCTGTGGGTACTGGTCCTGCACATTGATCCCAAATGTGGTTTTAAAAGTCATGGCTTCAGGGTAGCAAGGGTTTCTGAGGTTTTTGCTGGCAGGATCACACCCGAACAGCTCCCAAAGCCAATGCGAGCAAAGCCTTCTTTTTCACACCAGCCAGAGAACACCACTTCGTCCTGGTCTTCCAGGAAACGCCGGGTTTCTCCAGAAGGCAGTTGCAAAGGATCTCTGCCACCCATGGTGAGTTCCAGCAGGCATCCTGCCTGAGTTTGCTCAGGGCCAGAGATGGTGCCACTTCCCAGAAGGTCTCCTGCATTCAGGTTGCAGCCTCCACAGGAGTGGTGGGCCAGCAACTGTGCAGGGGTCCAGTACAGGTCGGTGGCCTGACCCTCTGAGATCTGCACCGGATCTGTCATGCTCTGGGCCTGCAGGGAAACCGTGAGATGGATGTCCAATCCTCCCAGCATACGGTCCCTCTCGTCTTGCAAATACTCCAGAGGGGCTGGATCTGCTGCAGCACGGGGGTAGGCAGGGGTTCGGTAAGGGGCCAGCGCTTCAAAAGTCACCACCCAGGGACCAAGGCTGGTGGCAAAATTCTTGGACAGGAAGGGTCCCAGAGGCTGGTACTCCCAGGCCTGGATGTCACGGGCACTCCAGTCGTTGAGCAGCACCACCCCGAAAAGGTGCTCACGGGCCTCCTCGATGCTGATGGTGTCTCCCAGAGCATTGCCTCCCGAGACCACAAAACCCAGCTCCAGTTCGTAATCCAGTCGTCTGCTGGGGGCAAAAATGGGAGGTTGTTGTGGGTCAGGGAGGATCTGCCCCACAGGTCTTCTGATTGAAGTGCCACTGACCACGATGCTGGAAGAACGCCCATGGTACCCAATCGGAACATGCTTGTAGTTGGGCATCAGGGGGTTGTCTGGCCTGAACAGGCTTCCCACCCGCGTGGCATGGTGAATCCCAGCATAAAAATCCGTGTAGTCCCCGATCCGAAACGGCAAATGCATCTGCACTTCAGACTGGGGGTAAAGGTGAGGGCTGTACTCAAAGGGACTGTCAAAATCATCTCGCAGCATCTCGCTGAGCTTCATTCGGGTGTCCTGCCAGCAGGCCCGTCCCAGCCGGATGAAAGCATTGAGGGTGGGTTGCCTGAAGGCCTCCTCCACCTCTCTGGCAAACACACCTTCCAGAGCAGAGACATCCAGCACATGGTCTCCAATGGCCACACCAATGCGTCTTGCGCCTCCGTCCAGGCTGAACACCCCATAAGGCAGGTTCTGGATGGGAAAATCAGGATGACCATTGGCGGTTTCGACCCAGCTTTGCAGGGTCACATCATGGGTTTCGTTGATGGGCAAAGGGTAAAAGTTCGTCATGGGGCTCCGTAAATGAACACGAACCAAAAGCGTGCAGCATGGACCGTGTCCGGTGCAGCTCAGAAGAATTGAGGATCACCCCAGCATAACCCAGCCCGTCTTGCAGCCAGTGAAATTCATGCTGGTCTTCTTCCAGCAGGGCTTTTTTCGCCAGTTCTGGAAGGCCTTGCAGGGTGAAAGCTGTGGCCAGCAGCACATTCAGGTACCCGTACATCCGCCCTTTTGCACTGTCAGGCTGGTAGGTCAGGCTGTACATGCCCCTCACCGGGTGGTGCAACCCTGCAGTCAATTTGAACGGGAGATTCAGTGAAACACAATCCTGAATGAACTGCAAAAGCAAATCAGGGTCTGGGAAGGCTGTCTGAACCACGCCCCCTGTCCGGGCCTTGGCATGAAGACCCTGCTGCTGGATGGCTTCCAGCACATCTCGCCTCTGGTAGGGCACCTCTGTGTAAACCTCCTGAACGCCCAATTGGCGGCTCCGTGCAGCGATTTCTTTAACCTGGACTGCTGTTTCCGCACGGGTTTCGATGGCCTTTACTGGCAAACCTTGCTTCAGACAGGCAGCCAGCATCTCCCAGTCTTCGGGGGTCATTGCCAGCACACTGAGCGGCCAGTTGCCACTGGGAAGGCTGGACCGCACCCCCTGAAAAGCAGGCAAATGCGAGGCATTCACCACCAGACGCCCCAGCATCCAGCAGGCTTCTGAATGCTGGTAACTTGCGTAATTCCTCAGGACTTCAGGCAGGGGGAGGGCTGCAGGGGGGTAGAGTCCTGCATAGTCCACGATGTGCTGAAGAAGGGTCTGGAGGGGGGTCACTCCCCGTCCCCCTCCATCCAGGAATTCTGGTATCCGGTTTTCTCAAAGTCGATGGCATCTCTGGCAATCTCCAGGGGCCTGAAGGTGTCCACCATGACGGCCAGTTCCAGGGTTTCTTTCGCGCCAATGGAGGCTTCGGTGGCTCCGGGCTGGGGTCCGTGGGGCAGACCACTGGGGTGCAGGGTCAGGTCGTAGCGGTCAATGCCCTTGCGGCTCATGAAATTGCCGTCACAGTAATAGATCACCTCATCGCTGTTGACGTTGCTGTGGTTGTAAGGGGCAGGGATGCCCTGGGGGTGGTAATCAAAGAGCCTGGGCACGAAAGAACACACCACGAAAGCATCTGCCTGGAAGGTCTGGTGCACGGGTGGAGGCTGGTGGATGCGCCCTGTGATGGGTTCAAAGTCATGGATCGAGAAGGCATAAGGGAACAGGTACCCATCCCAGCCCACCACGTCCAGAGGGTGGTGGTCCAGCACATGGCGGCTCAGGCCGTCTCTGACTTTGACGCGCACCTCGAATTCGCCTTTTTCGGTGTGGGTGATGAGTTCTTCGGGTGCCCGGAAGTCCCGTTCACAGTAAGGGGCGTGTTCCAGAAGCTGCCCGTATTCGTTGCGGTAACGTCTGGGGGGCACAATCTGCGACCCTGATTCAATCACGAAGAAACGGGCCTGGGGAGAATGGAGTTTCATTCTCCAGGTGGTCCCAAACGGAATCACCAGGTAATCTCCGCCTGAAAAGCTGAGGTTCCCGAACTGGGTTTCCAGCACCCCTTCCCCTTCGTGGGTGTACCAGACCTCGAAAGCCTGGGCATTGCGGTAAAAATATTCCATGGATCCGGTGGGTCGGGCCACGCTGAGGGTCACATCGCTGTTGCCCATCAGGACCTTGCGGGAAGAGAGGGCGTCCCCTCCCGCTTCAAAGGTCTTGGTCTGGAACGCCCGGTGCCTTATGGCACCGTAAGGCAGATACTCGACTTTTGCATCTCCGAGGTATTCGGTTTCAACAATTCTGGGAGGGAGGAAGTGGTGGTAGAGGATGCTCTGAATGCCACTGAAGCCCTCTAAACCCATCACCTCTTCCCGGTAGAGTTTGCCGTCTGGTTTCCTGAACTGGGTGTGGCGCTTGTGGGGGATCTGCCCCATCCTGTGGTAGTAAGCCATAAGACCTCAGAGGTTTCCGCGGCGGTCCTGCTCGATTTCCAGCGCTTCAAAGAGGGCCTGGAAGTTGCCTTTCCCGAAGCCTCTGGACCCATGTCTCTGAATGATCTCGAAAAACACGGTGGGGCGGTCCTGCACAGGTCTGGAGAAGATCTGCAGCAGGTAGCCTTCATCGTCCCGGTCCACCAGAATCCCGAGTTCCCGGATGGTGTCCATGTCTTCTTTGATCTGGCCCACCCGCTCTGGGAGGGCATCATAATAGGCGTCTGGAACCCGCAGGAACTCGATGCCGTTGTCGCGCAGTTTGCGCACGGTGCCCAGGATGTCCCTGGTGATCAGGGCCAGGTGTTGCACTCCGGGGGTCATGTAGTAATCCAGGTACTCTTCAATCTGGCTCTTGCGTTTTCCATCTGCAGGCTCGTTGATGGGAAATTTGATGCGCCCGTCGCTCATGACCTTGCTCATCAGGGCGCTGTATTCCGTGGAGATGTCGTCGTCATCGAAGTGCATCAGTTGCCGGAAACCCATCACCTGGTGGTAGTACTTGACCCAGTGCTCCATCTTGCCCAGTTGCACGTTGCCCACAATGTGATCCACGGCAGCCAGGCCGGTGGGTTCTACAGGCATCTCTGGAAGGGCTTTGTAGCCAGGAGCAAAGGCCCCGTGGTAATCCTTGCGGTCCACGAAGACGTGCAGGGTTTCACCATAGGTGTAGATGGCTGCGGTGCGGTACTCACCGTGTTCGTCTTTTTCGGTGCGGGGAGCCCAGGCGGATTTGGCTCCACGTTCGGTGGTGGCCCTGTAGGCCTGGTCCACATCGTCCACGCCCAGAGCAATGGTTTTCACGCCATCTCCATGCAGGTGCTGATGGGCTGCGATTTCACTGGTGGGTCCGTAAGGGGCGCTGACCACCAGACGGATTTTTCCGCTTTCCAGCACGTAACTGGCGCATTCCCGGTTGCCGGTTTCCAGACCAGAGTAAGCCACAGGTTTGAAGCCGTAGCCTTTCCAGTAATAGAACATGGCCTGTTTGGCGTTGCCCACCCAGAAGTGCACGTGGTCAACATTTTTCAGTTTTAAAAAATCGGCTTCCTCGTTCATGGGGCGGCTGGCAAGCTGGGTCATGGGGTTCCTCCTTGAGAGAAGATCATTCTGGGATCAGGGTTCGGGGGTGAGGGGCAGGGCGGTGGTGGCTTTGACTTCGTTTAAAACCAGACTGGTGCGGATGCGGTCCACGCCGGGCGCAGGGGTGAGCACCTCCACCAGAAAATGCTCAAGGTCTTTGCGGTTTCTGGCCACCACTTTCAGCAAATAGTCGGTGTCTCCGGTGAGGTGGTAGCATTCCAGCACCTGGGACATGTGCTGCACGGCCTCTCTGAACTGGTGCACCCTGGAGAGTTCATGGTGGCTGAGGTGCACCTGCACAAAACACAGCAGGTCGTAGCCCAGAATGTCCCGGTTCAGCAGGGTGTGGTGGCCCAGAATCAGGCCAGAGTTTTCCAGCTTGGTCAGGCGCTTCTGCAGTCCGGGGGCGCTTAAACCCACCTGACGGGCAATGTCCTGCAAGGTGCTTCTTGCGTCATGCTGTAACACATCCAGAATCTTGCGATCCAGTTCATCAAGTTGCATAAGTGTATACAGATTTTTAACCATATTGCAGGTATTTGTCAATAATCAAAACTGCATTTACAAATAAAGTAAATAATAATAACCAGATGCAGCATATTGTTTTCATTGTTTCCAAATTTCATGTCGGGAATCCCCTGCTGGTTCAGAAAATGCACTTTACAGAAAAAAAATGAAACCCCAGAGCCTCATATCGGTTCACAAAAAACCCATTCCTGCAAAATCCCTGACCGAAAAGGCCCTTTTCTGCAATTTTTCAGCACACAAAAACCCTCCTGAGGTGCAGGAGGGTCAGCGGGTCAGGAAGCACTTATTCCAGTTTCAATCCAGCTTTTCCACTTTCCTTGAATCCCTTGAAGCTGGCATCCAGATAAGCAGCCATTTCCTGGTCCCCTTTCAGGTGCAAAGCCAGAAAAGCAGTGGCAAAGTGCTGCAGGATGTTGTTCATGCGCACCGTGTCCCAGACAGGATCTGCATAATGCCTGAAATCTTCGGGATCTGCCCAGGCTTCCAGCGGGGCAGGCATGGGAGCAGCCACATTGTGGTTGGCATTTTCAAAGGTCAGCAGGTGCCTTGTTGTGTTGATGGCATTCTGGTAAATGGCTCTGGCTCCGTTTTCGTAGCCTGCCACCTCATCCAGGGTGCCTCCCATCAGGAACAGGGGGGTCTGGATGCTGGCAAAAGCCTGTTGCTCCCAGAGGCCATAATTCATGCCCCAGGGTGCAATGGCCATGGCGGCTTTGATGCGTCGGTCCAGACTGGCAGGGTACTCAGGGTTGCTGTGCGCCCTTTGTTTCAGCAACTCGAAAGGTGGAGCCACTGGAGAAAACACAGCCGCATCACTGAAACCTGCTCCCAGGTTGTTGAGAACACCATATCCTCCCATCGAGTAGCCAATCAGGGCCACCCGATCGGTGTCTGCCAGATTGGAAAACAGGCTGCCCTGTTCTCCCAGACGGGTGATTTCCTGCAATACAAAAAGCTGGTCCAGGGGGCGGTTGTACAGGGTGCTGGAAAAGACCGAGAGGTCGCTGTAGGTGCTGTCGGTGTGGTCAATGGACACCACCACATGCCCTTTGCTGGCCAGGTTTTCTCCCAGGTGGGCCATCAGAAAACGGTTTCCAGGGTAGCCGTGGGTCAGGATCACCAGAGGAAACATTTCAGCAGCAGGCTGGGCCTCTCTGACCGCCTTTCCGTGGAGCACAATGGGGGTTTTTCCATCGCGCAGCACCGTGTGGTAGGCCTCACCCCGCTCCTGTCCAGCAGAAAGCTGGGCTGGGTACCAGACCTCCAGGGTCAGGTTTCTGGGGGAAAACTGCAGCTCAGAGGTGGAATTCACCACATCGGGTCTCCAGGGATCCATCAGGTGCAGGGTCTGCACCCCCACGTCCCAGGGCCCAGGCTGAGCCAATTCTGGAGCATCAGGCCGGAGGGTGTCGATGCGGTTGCCTGGTATTTTCAGGTTTGCGGTTTTCGGGTTTGCTTCTGGGCCTGCACTTTTCTGGTCTGCACTGATGCTCACATTCCACCCCACTGCCGGTATTAGACTGAGTCTAACATTCTGCAGGGCAATCTGCCAGACCTCAGGCAACCACGACAAAAAAAGGACCAGAGCGGAATCTGGTCCTGAGGTCATAGAAATTTCAGCGGCTTTTTCTGGCCCGGCGTGGCGCAGGACGGAAAGCGCGTCTGAATTCATCAAACACTTTTTCCCACAGGTTCACATTGAAGAGCAGCAAGCTACACACGACCAGCACGAACAACACCCAGATCAGTGTCATCATCTTGCTCATCAGCATAACACCCTGCTGTCAAGTGTGGATGTTTTGTTACAAATGTTCTCGCAGCACAGAAATCAGCATGGGATTTTCGTTCTGAACAAAAAATAGGCCAGCTGTTGGCCTGTCCATCCAGGATTTTTTCGGTTTCTGCAGGGTCCAGCTCAGAACAGAGAACCATCAAAATTGAACACAATGTAGCGGTGGTAATACATCTGGCTGAACGGGTAAGAGCCCTCAGAGACCACCTCATGGCTGCCTTCTGGAGCATGAATCACCAGCTTGAAAGACACCACCTTGCCCTGCGGTTCCATGCGGGTCATCAGGAACAGCTTGAGTTTGAAATCGGCATTGACCTTGGTGAACATCGGCATCTCAATGCTGATTTCCCGGTCCCCCTTGAGTTGCTCAAAGGTGACCGGATCCAGAAAGGTGTAGATCAGGAACTCGTTGACCCCAAACTCTTCACTGGCTTTCAGGCTGCGGCACTCGGGGTTGATGAAGAAATGCCAGACATGGTCCACCAGGGTGGGCAGGGGCTTCTGGGGGTACAACACCTCCCCCACGGGTGTTTTGATGCGCACACAGTAAAACTGTTCGGCCAGAAAGGAGGAAATCATCAGGTCCAGAAAAGACCTTTTCCCCGTCACAGGCAGGTCATGGGGGTATCCCGTCAGGCGCACCCACTGGCCCGAAGGAAAACCACTCAGGTCCGGCAGCAACTGGTCTGAAGGATCCACAAATTGATACCTGCCATCGGTGTAAATGCCATAAGGGTAATCGTGCGCCACCCGCTCCATCACATACTGCTGAAACGGCTCCTGGCGCATGGGAAAACCAAACTGGGCATCGTAGAAACCCACCCGGTATTCCTGCTCTGGAAACATCTGCTCCCGAACGGTGCTGAAAAAATACATCGAGGCCGAAATCAATTGCACTTTTTCTTGCAGCTCCTCTGAGCCGTGCTCCCTGACCCATTCGCGGTTTTCGTGGTCCAGCTTGCGAATGTAGCCCATGAAAATGTTCCAGCGACGCTGGTCCACACTCTGTTTGAGCGCCACAAAGTCTGGTGCATAGATTTTCAGCAGTTCTTTGTACTGCTCCAGATCATTGAAAGGGTCATACGCCAGGAAGAAGGCTTCATCTGAGGCAATCGCCCGCAGTTCCTGAAGCTTCTGGCGGGCACTGTCCAGCTGAGGCTGCAGGCTTTCCAGCAACTTGAGCTGGGAATCGTGCACCAGTTTCAGCAGCATGATCCACTCTTCAGGGCTGGCTGGCAGGGGTTTGGGCACCGGAAAAGGATTGCCCTCAGAATCGATGGGGGTGAAATGCCCTTCGCCTCTGGAAAGCTCATGCACAAACTCGAGGTCCTGCGGTGCAAACAGATCCAGACTCAGGCGAACAGAGTACTTACCAGGTCCCTGGGAGATTTCACGTTGGTTCGCTGGCAATTTCAGAATCTGCGGACGGTTCACAGTTAACAGTATAAAATTACTTTCCGTCAGAAATCACAGATCAAACACCAATTGGCGGTTTTGACCTCAGTACTGTGACAGGAGCAGGGGTCTGGTTTCCCTGCTTCCTTTTCCACAGATCAGGTCAGCTGCACCAGAAGCTCCTGCAGTTTCGCCTCTATGATCAGGCGGTCTGTGCCACTGGGGAAATTCGCCAGCAGCAAAGTCTCCCCTCCCAGAAAATGCGCTTCAATCAGGCAGCGGAATTCTCCACTGACTGCATGCAGCCCTTCTCCAGGCATCAGCTGATTGTCCCGCACAGTGATTTTCAGGATCAGGTCGATGTTGAGGTGCACATCCGGGTTGCCGAAAGAACGGTATCTGGCCATGCCTGCAGTTTGACACTCCACCCCTACAGAAGCCAGTCAGGTGTGCACAGGTCTCACACGGGTACAGCACGGGTACAATGGCTGCAGAGCATCTGGACACGTCCAGAATCAGGGGGAGCGCATGCAAAAAAACCGACTGGAAGCCTTCAGCGATGGGGTCCTGGCCATCATCATCACCATCATGGTGCTCGAACTCAGGGCACCCCACGAAGCCACCTGGGAAGGCCTGAAAGACCAGTTGCCCATCTTCTGCAGTTACCTGCTGAGTTTTGTGTATGTTGCCATTTACTGGAACAACCACCACCACATGCTGCACACCGTGCATCACGTCAATGGACCGGTTCTGTGGGCCAACATTCATTTGCTGTTCTGGCTGTCCCTGATCCCGTTCACCACCAGCTGGATGGGAGAACACCCCCTCAGCAGCGTGACGGGGGTGGTGTATGGGTTTTCTTTGTTGATGTCAGCTGTTGCCTACATGGTCCTGCAAAACACCATCATCCGTTCTCAGGGCGAGGGTTCTGTGCTCAGACAGGCCACGGGCAAAGACTTCAAGGGGAAAATTTCACCCGTGCTGTACATTGCAGGGATCCTGCTGTCGCTGGTTCAGCCCTTGCTGGGGGATCTGATGTATGTGCTGGTGGCCCTGATGTGGCTGATTCCTGACCGCAGGATCGAAAAGACCCTCCCCCACTGACCTGCACATGCACCCTCACATGCGCAGGAAGTGCTGTTTGAACTCTCCTGCACCATAATCGCTGACCCCCAGCAGGCGCTCGGTGTCCTGGGTGGTGCGCACCAGCAGCTTGACCAGACGCTGGTACCTGGGATGGCTGTCACTGGAGGTCTTTCTGAAGGCCTCGGTCAGCATGCGGTAATACCACAGGGTGCCCCATTTTCCTGCCGTGAACCTGCTCCACAGGGCATCTCCCATGTCCCGGTAATCCTCCTGAATGGAGCGGGCGTTGTACACCTTGTCTGCCAGAGACACCAGTCGGGTGGCCTCTGTTTTCTCTGGAATGGACTGCACATAACGCTCTTTGCGGTCCAGCCAGTCTGCACGGGCATCTTTCACCCGGGATTTGGCCTCTCTGGAAGCGTCGGTGCAACCCAGCACAATGTCCAGCACCTCGCTGCCAAAACGGGCCAGAAGCTCTGGAATGATTTCCTCTCCCACATCTTCGATGCTGTCATGCAGCAGGGCAGCAATGGCCTCGGTTTCATTGCCTCCATGCTCAATCACCAGGCTGGACACACCCAGCAGGTGTCCCAGGTAGGGAATGGCTTCAGGGCCTTTGCGGGTTTGCCCACGATGCAGGATGTAAGCATAATCCAGTGCATTTTGAAAAGATTCGGTCAGCAGAAGAGGTGAAACCATCATACAGAGAGTGTACATGCTGGAATCCTGCTGCAGATCTTGCTCTGTATACAGAAGATCAGTCAGGCTTGTGCCAGTTGTGCTCAGGATGGTACCCCAGCAGCTTTCTGGCTTTCTCGATGGCCAGCAGGGTGTCCTGGTTTTGCAGGTCTGTTCTGGCTTCCACACCCGGGAAAACTTCTGCCATCAGTTCTGCATTGCTCCTCTGCATCACCGTGTTGTCGTTGGCAATGATGAACACCTCTGCGCCCTTCAGGGGGGCTTCCAGGGCCTTTCGGACGGCCTGGGCGGCATCTCTGGCATCAATGTAAGCCCACAGGTTCCATTTTCTTTTTCGAGCATCCTGCTCAAAATCAGGAAACTGGGCATAGTCTTGTGGCTCCATCACGTTGGAAAACCGCAAGCCTATGATTTTCAGGTCCGGATCCCAGCGGCAGAATTGCTCTGCCATGACTTCACCCACCAGTTTGGAGAGGGAATAGGCAGATTCAGGCCGGGGTGGCACCTCCTCATCCACAGGCACATAAACCGGAGGCTGATCAAAAGGCAAGCCCAGCACGGTTTCACTGGAGGCCCACACCACATTTTTGATCTGCAATTTGCGGGCGGCTTCAAAAATGTTGTAGGTGCTCAGGGCATTCACTTTGAAGGTGTGGGCGTTGGGATGCAGCCCAGGCGCAGGAATGGCCGCCAGATGCACCACAGCATCAATGCCGTTGTAC
This sequence comes from Deinococcus roseus, assembly GCF_014646895.1. NCBI lineage: Bacteria > Thermotogati > Deinococcota > Deinococci > Deinococcales > Deinococcaceae > Deinococcus > Deinococcus roseus. The sequence goes on along the minus strand of NZ_BMOD01000006.1, from coordinate 131,473 downwards.
CGGTCATCCACCCCGGAAAGCACCTCCAGGGTCTGACCAAAATCGGTGAGGTCTGCCAGCACGGTGAGACAGAGGGGTTCTGTGGGCACCACCAGATCAATGTTGATCACATCAAAGCCATGCTCCAGCAAATCCCGGATGCAGGCCCGTCCTGCCTTGCCACTGCCTCCCGTCACAATCACTCGGGTCATAGGTTCCTCCTGTCTATAAACAAAGTCATCTTACTGGCAGCAGAAGCACAAATGTGTGACTTTCACAGGGGAAGCCAAAGCAAAGTCATGAGGGTTTATGCTGAAGCATGGACACCTTCCTGCAGCAAAAACCTGAAATTCTGGGGCTGGATTTCCGTTCTGACGCCATTCTGGGTCTGGTGGTCACCATACGCTTTCAGGACCGCCACCTGATCTGTCTGGGGGTGCAGCAATTGCAGGTGTTGGCCTCTCCTCTGGTGCTGCCTTTCAGCCCTTTGCTGATGATTTATCCGCAGCACCATGACAACCCAGATGAAATGCTCTACACCATCAAGGACGATCAGGGAAAATTCATCAGCCTGTTCTGCGAAAAGTTTGAGTTCTCAGAGGTTGCTTTCTGATTTTTGCAGGCACAGCATCCTGAATCATACAGCTCTAGGTCTGCGCTGCCCTCCGAAAATGCGCTTGAGCATCTTCCAGAACATCACCACAATGAGCACACACAACAGCACCAGCACCCCGATGATGCCTGCAGCAAGGTAAGGGTACTGGTAAATCAGGTACAGCAAACTGGGGGTCAAGAGGTCCTCAAAGAGGCTCAGGCCCCAGTTGCTGAAAGGCTCCGGGCTGGCGTTGACGGTGGCCCGGGCGCTGGCCTTGGCAAAGTGGCTGGTGGCTGCCACCGTGCCTCCCAGAATGCCCAGAGCGTAATTTACAGAGGTGGCGTCGCCCGGAGGGGCAAACTGGGCTGCAATCCAGCCAGCAACCGGCAAACGGATGAAGGTGTGCACCGTGTCCCAGGTGGAATCCACCCAGGGCACCTTGTCTGCAAAGAACTCAACGAGCACCATCAAACCCGTGGCAACCAGCACATAAGGGCTGCTCAGCAGGCCCATCCCTGCTGGAAGGGTCACCCAGTTCAGCAGGTCAGCCAGTCCAACCAGAAACAGCACCATGTACAGCCTCAGGCCGCTGAGCCAGCTCAGGCCCAGCCCGGACAGTGTGGTTAAAGGGTCCATAGGGACATCTTAGGATGAATTTCATCTGGACTGTGCACAAAAAGGTTCATGATGGCTAAAGGAGGCTTTATGAAACATGTCTTGCTGATTGGATGCACACTGCTCGCTTCTGCAGCCCTGGCAGCCACCCCCAAGGGAGATGCCAAAGCAGGAAAAACCCTTTACCAGACCAATTGTTCTGGGTGCCACGGAGCCAAAGCTGAGGGTATGGTGGGACCCAAACTGGCAGGAGACGCAGCCAAATGGAAGTTCAACCTGTTCAAGCGTGCCCTGATCAAGGGGATTGATGACAAGGGCAAGAAACTGAAACCCCCCATGCCCCAGTTCAAATTCACCGACAAGCAAATCGCCAACATCCAGGCCTACCTGAAAACCCTGAAGTGATCCATTTAAGAAAGTGATCCAGCAAAAAGAGACCAGCATTTGCGTGCTGGCCTCTTTTTGGGATTGTTTTGTGCAATGGAGCTCAGCTCTGACTTGAAGAAGTTGAAGCGACCACCTCTGCTGTTTTTTCACTGCCCCCTTTAAGCGCAGCCAGCAAATCCACACCAGTGGCGGTTTCCACTTGCTCCAGCAGGCTGAGGATGCCTCTGGGCATGTTGTGCAGGGCAGACTGGAAACCCTGCCCATTCCCCGAATCAATCACGCTCAGTTTGTCAATTTTCACTTCACGCACAGCTTCTGCAAATTGCTGGATCACAGAGGGCAGCATGTTCAGCACAAACGCCTTTTCACCCTCAGTGCCTGCTGCTTTGAAGGCTTCAACCATCAGGCGGAATGCTTCGGATTTGGCTTTCCCTTCTTCAATGATGGGTGCAGCAGCAGCCTGGGCTTCCAGCATGCGGGCTTCGCGCTGGGCACGGGCCGGGGCCACAATGTCTGCCTCGTATTTTTTCTGGTTCAGCAGGATGCGTTCCTGTTCCAGTTGTTGTTCTGCCACCACGCGGGCCTGCTCTGCAGCCACCTTTGCCTGATTTTCCTTGGAAGCGGCAATGGCACCCAACTCGGCAGTGCGCACCCGCAACTTGTTCTGTTCCTCAGCAACGGCCTGCTGGGCCTGCGCCTGGGTGATCTGGGCACGCTGTTTGGATCGGGCTTCCACTTCTGCAGCATCGGCATTGCGCTCTGCTTCTGCAACCTTGGCATCCCGTTCGGTTTCGGCTTTTTTGCGGCGCAGTTCGGCTTCCAGGGCCATGCGTTCCTGTTCGTAGGTTTGCTGTGCCCTGACCTTGCCCAGTTCAGCTTCGTATTCCACCTGGCTGCGGCGGGTTTTCTGTTCGGCTTCCAATTCCACCTGACGCACCGCCAGGCGGTTCTGTTCTTCCAGAATGGTGCGCTGGGAAGCCACCTGGGTGACCTGCGAACGCTGCTGTGCGCCTGCCTCAGCCTGAATGGCTTCTGCATTGCGTTCTGCTTCGGCAATGCGGGCTTCTTTGAGCACCTCAGCGGTGCGTGTGCGACCAATGGATTTCAGGTACCCGGCTTCATCCGACACGTTCTGAATCTTCAGGGTGTCCAGCTGCATGCCGATTTTGAACATGTCATGTTCAGCTTCCTCGATCAGGGCAGCCGCAAAACGCAGGCGGTCCTCGTTGATCTCCTCGGGGGTCAGGGTGGCAATCACCCCACGCAGGTTGCCCTCTAAAGTGTCTTTGGTGATCTGGGTCAACTGGCTGGAGGAGGTGTTGAGAAAGCGCTCGATGGCATTGGAAAGGTAAGGTTCTCTGGCATTCACCTTGACGTTGGCCACAGCGTGCACAGTCAGAGGGATGCCCCCTTTGGAGAAAGCGTTCTGCACGGTGAGCTCCAGTGGGATGGTGCCCAGGTCCATCCAGCTGATCTGTTCCAGCACCGGAATGCGAAAAGCCCGCCCACCGCGAATCACCCGGTATCCCACGGTGTCTCCGTTTTCCTGGGTGGTTTTGCGTCCTGAGATCACCAGCACCCGGTTGGGTGGCACCACAATCAGGCAGCTCTTGATGATGGCCACCAGCAGCACCAGGGCCAGCACCACCAGTCCCACCACAATCAATGGCGTTGCAAAATCAAAATCCATGTTTCCTCCTGTTTTTTTGTGTTTTTTGTGTTTTTTCTGTTTGTTTGATGTTTTCTTGACCCCTCAACGTTTCAATGACAAATACCATTCAAACACCTCAACTTTCAGGGAACCACATCAACGAAATGGCTTGCGGATTTTTTGGTTTTCCAGCTCCCAACCATCATATAAGGTGCATTGCCTGAGGTAAAGAGAAAAAACCTCCTCTGAAATCGAGGAGGTCGTTCGTTTGAAGCTGGCTTTGATGGGAGGCTTCACTCCATGTATTGTTCGTATTCCTGTGCATCCACCAGTTCATCAGACAGATCGGTGATGCGCACCTTGAACAGCCAGCCGCCTTCGTAGGGGCTTTCGTTGACCTGCTCGGGGCTGTCTCCCAGGGCTTCGTTGACTTCCACAATCACGCCAGTGGCAGGGCTGTAGATGTCAGAAGCGGTCTTGACGGACTCCACCACGGCCACGCCTTCTCCAATGCTGACCTCGCGGCCCAGTTCGGGGAGTTCCACATACACCACATCGCCCAGCTGGTCCTGTGCATAGTCGGTGATGCCCACGGTGATCACGTCGTCTTCGGTGCGAACCCATTCGTGGGTTCTGGCGTACTTCAGTTCAATGGGGGTTTCCATGTTTTCACTCCTTGAAGATGCAGCCGGTCTGCTGCAAAAGTTGACGCTTCACTGTTCCACAGTTTACTTGCTTAGAACAGTTTACTTGCTTAAAAAGGGCAACTCCACCACCTGGGCCGCAGCGTCTTTGCCCCGGACTTCCACCGTCAGGTTCTGGTCCAGAGCTGCCACATCCACATAAGCCATGGCAATGGGTTTTTTGAGGCTGGGGCTGAGGGTCCCGGAAGTGACCATCCCGACCACCTCTCCTGCAGCTTTGACAGGGTAGCCTTCTCTGGCAGGCACTTTCTCCAGGGTCAGGCCCACCAGCTTGCGGAGGGTGGGCTGTCCGGTCAGGGCTGCTTTGCCATAAAAGTCTTTGTCTTTGATCACCCAGCCGTAGTGGGTGGCCAGGGGGGTCAGGGTGTCATTGAATTCATGGCCATACAGGGGGAAACCCGCTTCCAGACGGAGGGTGTCTCTGGCCCCCAGACCTGCAGGGGTGATGCCCAGTTCCAGCAGCTTTTCCCAGATCTGGGGGGCCTGTTCGGCTTTGATGAACACTTCAAAGCCGTCCTCTCCGGTGTATCCGGTGCGGGCCAGCATCACGTTGAAGCCCAGCAGTTGTGCAAAGAACACACTGTTTTTCTTCTTTTTGCCCAGGTCGGTGTCAATGTGGGGTTGCAGGATTTCTTCTGCTTTTGGTCCCTGCACGGCAATCAGGCCCCACTGGTCAGATTCATTGCTGAATTCAAGGTCACCTTTCAGCAAACTCTGAATATGGGCAAAGTCCTTGTCGATGTTGGAAGCATTGACCACCATCAGGTACTCATCGGGCTGAATGCAGTAGATGTAAATGTCATCGATGAGGCCGCCCTGGTTGCTGGGCAGCATGTTGTACTGGGCACGTCCGGGTTTCAGTTTGGAGACATCGTTGGGGGTGATGCCCTGCAGGAAATTCAGGGCATCCGGGCCTTTAAAACGGAATTCTCCCATGTGGGAGACATCGAACATGCCAGCATGTTCCCGAACAGCCTGGTGCTCCTGGATCACTCCAGTGTATTGGACGGGCATGTCCCAGCCACCAAAAGGAACCATTCTGGCTTTCAGGGCCAGATGGCTCTGGTGCAGGGGGGTGCGTTTCAGGTTTTCATCCATAGGTATGTCCACTTTAACACAATCGTATACGCGTATACGTTTTGATCCAGACCCGGGTCAAGTTTTGCGGCGTGTTTTGAAAGGTGATCAAAAGTCTTTATAATGGTCACGCGAACCGAAGAGGCCGATGTGCAGAGAATCATCAAGTTGCTGAAAAAACTTCCCCGCAGAAGACCCCTGCAACTCGTCCCCTACAGAGGATTCGGGACACCCACCACCCTGCACCTCAGGGGCCGGGTTTTGCTGGCCTTCAATTTGCTGCCCGCCAGCAAGGAAAGCAGCCGCTGGAGGAACTTCCGCAACATGTGGGCCCGTTTTGCCAGCGATGAAATCCGGGGGGTGCAGGTCAGTGCCACCATTGGCAACCAAACCTTCCATGCCGAAACCGATTCAGAAGGGTTCTACGACATCCACGCCCACCTGCCTGATCCCCTTCCTCCAGGCTGGCAATTTGTCACCCTGGAACTCGAAGACGGCACCGAATGCCGGGGCGAGGTGCTGGTCTCAGACAACGCCGATTTTGGGATCATCTCCGACCTGGACGACACCGTGCTGCAAACCGGAGCCACAGCCATCTTCCGCATGGTGATGATGATCATTTTCTCCAACGCACACACCCGGCTGCCCTTCAAAGGGGTCTCCAGCCTTTACCACGCTTTTCACACCGAAAAGAATCCCATTTTTTACGTTTCAGGCAGCCCCTGGAACATTTATGACCTGCTGGCTGAATTCATGGACATCAACCAGATTCCCCGGGGACCCATGGTGCTGAAAGACTGGGGGGCCCTCAACCTCAAAAACCAGAAAGGCCACAAGCTGCGTTTCATTCGGGAAATCCTCAACACCTACCCGGATCTGCCCTTCCTGCTGATTGGAGACAGCGGTGAAAAAGACCCTGAAATTTACCAGCAGATCGTGCAGGAGTTTCCCCGGCAAATCAAAGCCGTTTACATCCGCAACGTGACTCCTGGTCCAGAGCGGGAGAAAGCCGTAGAGACCATTGCCCATCACGTTCAGGGGCTGGGGGTGCCTTTCCTGCTGGCCAGGGATTCCCTGGAAGTGGCCCTGCACGCCTGCAGCCTGGGCCTGATCAAGCAAGAAGAATTGCAAACGGTGCAAACCCACATGCAGAAATGAGCAAGACCAGCACAGCTGAATTCGATCTTAAGAATTCCTGCAACTTTCATGAGCGTTTTGTGGTGTTTTTTCACATGAACACAGAGCATCTGTCTTCGCTCTTTCATTAGAATGATGGTGAAAAGAATTTTTCTTTTCCTGGACACAACTCAGGGTGCAGCAACCTGCTCTCTTTCTGGAGGACACATGAAAAAATGGATCGCTTTACTGATTGCCAGCTCTCTGGGCACAGCCCTCGCCGCAGACAAAGTTCACTTTGGTCTGGTCTACGTGGGCTTCAGCACCGACCTGGGAGACACCACCGAAGTGCGTTTCACGGCCAGCCCCTACCAGCTGGATGTGGCAGTTCCCATCCGCCTGAGCAGTGATTCCAGCTACGTGTATGCTGCACCCCAGCTGGGCTTTGCCTGGAAAACCAACTACTGGTCTCCCTTTGGAGGCGGCGCAGGCATCACGGCTGGAGCCAACCTGGGTTACAACTACCTGGTGAACTCTGACTGGCGCATTTATGGCGAAGTTGGACCTTCCTTCTACTTTGGCAGCGGAGCCAGTGTGGGCTGGAACGCCAAATTCGGAGCCAGCTTCACCCTGAGATGATTTAAAAAAACACCCTGCAGGGCTGAAATGCAGCACAGGCTATACCCCTGGATTGCAACTCCGGCCCTGCACCGTTATGACAGTAGCCATGACCCCTGTGTTTTATCCACCTTTCAAACCCTGTCCCTGCAAATCTGGGCGGTCCCATCAGGGGTGCTGCCAGCCCTTGCTGGAAGGCACCAGAACTGCCATCACAGCCCAGGAGCTGATGCGCTCCCGTTACACAGCCTATGTGCTCAAAAACGAGGCTTACCTGCTCCGCACATGGCATGAGAACACCCGTCCTGAAAGCCTTGATCTGGCCCTTGACAGCACCCAGTGGGAATCCCTGACCCTCCATGGCAGCACTTCAGGAGGCCCCACAGACACCGAGGGCACCGTGGAATTCACTGCCCGATACAAAGCACAGGGCCAGCGCCACCAGATGCGCGAAAACAGCAGGTTTGTCCGCACAGAAGGACAGTGGCAATATCTGGATGGCAGTGTGACCGGAACCTGATGTTGGCCCTTTCATCAAGAATTGAGACCTGTGCTGTCTCAGCCGTCATATCCATCTCACTTCTGAAATGCTATCTTCAATGCAGCAAAGGATGGAGGTTGCACCATGACACAGATTTTCCTGCCATGAACGCACAAAAACATGCCCATCCTCCATTGCTTCGGCAAGGAGTTCCATGAAAATTGTTGTTCCGCTTTCTCTTTTTTTGATCCTGACGGCCTGCGCCCCTGAATTGACGGCCACATCTCCTGCACCCGCCAAACCCCCGGCCAAAACCACCCAGCAAAGCCTCAGCGAGTCTGGCGCAGCAGACAAGCGTGATTTTGTGCTGGTGACTTCCAGCGGAGGCAACAGCCTGACCCGTCTGGTGGCCCGGGACCACCTGGTGTATTCCTTCACTTATGCCGTGAACCGGGTGTACTTCACCCTCAAAAACACCGACATCTATCCGGTGACCATCCTGTGGGACAAGTCCACCATGACGGATGCTGATGGAGCAACCGGTGGACTTTACCACGACAAGATTGCCCTCGCCAAAGTCAAAGAGCCCCAGAAAAACACTTTGGTGGAACCTGGAAACACTTACGAAGACTTCTTTGCACCTGCCACCCTGGTGGTTCCCAATGCCAAGAACACAGGTCTGATGCAAAAACCCCTGCTGACCGGAGTCAAAGACAGCCGCACCTTCACGGTCAATCTGGCCCTGGAAGTGAATGGCCAGCCCCTGGTGCACACCTTTTCTTTCAAGAAAATCATCAATCCCAACCCAGCCAAATAAAACCCATCTCTGATCCCACTTCAAGATTTCGGCCAGCAGGGAAACCTGCTGGCCTTTGACGATTTGCGTGAAAGCGTGGAATTTTAAGCTTGAAACCCAGGGTTAAAACTCAGTCCTGGGCGTTGTAAGCAGCCCGCAGGATCTCTGCCACTTCTGGGCGGGTGAACTCTCTGGGGAGGTTCTCACCAGCACGGAGCATGCCGCGCACCTTGGTTCCAGAGAGGATCAGGTGGTGCTTGCTGTCGTGGGGGCAGGTGCGGGGGGACACCATCTGTCCGCAGGTCTGGCAGTAGAAGGTGTGCTCGAATTTGAGGATGGTCAGGCCCAGTTCTTCAGGGTTGTAGGCACCAAAGATCTCCTGGGCATCGTAGGTGCCGTAGTAGGAACCCACACCAGCATGGTCACGGCCCACGATGAAGTGGGTGCAGCCGTAGTTGCGGCGGCTGATGGCGTGAAGGATCGCTTCACGGGGACCAGCATAACGCATGGCAGCAGGGTACACACCCAGCAAAACACGGGTTCTGGGGTAGTAGTGCTCCAGCAGTTTCTCGTAGGCTTCCATGCGGGTGTCTGCAGGAACATCGTCAGACTTGGTGGCACCCACCAGAGGGTTCAGGAACAGACCATCCACCAGTTCAAGAGCAACCTTGTGCAGGTACTCGTGGGCACGGTGAATGGGGTTTCTGGTCTGGAACGCCACCACAGTTTTCCAGCCACGGGTCTCGAAGATCTCGCGGGTTTCTGCAGGGGTGTAGTGGTGGTTGGCAAACTGCCCACGGTTCAGCTCAAAGAGGGTCACTTCACCGGCCAGATTGATGTCTCCCTGGGCATAGAGTGCAGCCACGCCAGGGTGGGCCTCTTCGGTGGTTTTGTAGACGTGTCCAGCTTCCCATTCTTTGCGGGCAGCGTATTTTTCACTGATGTTGAGGGTCCCGACAGCTTCGCCGCCATGGGTCAGCACGACCAGACCAGAAAGCTGATCTGCCACGTCCTGAGACACACCCAGGGTGATGGGCACGCTCCAGGGCAGTCCACCCTCAAGGCGCATGTTTTCAACAACGTTCAGGTAGTCCTTTTCTCCCATGAATCCGGTCAGGGGGGAGTACACGCCTGTGGCGATCAGTTCCAGATCGGCAAAGTTGCGCTCGGACAGTTCGATTTTTGGCAGGGTGCTCAGGTCCCCGTCAAACTTCTGAACGCGGTTGATCAGCACCCCTCCGTGGGGGGTTGGCAGGTTGCTTTTGACGATGGTGTTGGTCATTTCAGGTGTTCCTCAAAATCTTTTTCGGGGAAAGCCCCCCCTCGTTAGGGGGGAAAAGCGCAGCGAAGGGGGGTTTAAAGGGGTTAAATCGTGTTCTCTCCGACCCACAGTCCGCATTCGGTCTTGCCTTGCCCGGCCCAGCGGCCTGCTCTGGCGTCTTCTCCGGGGCGCACGGCTCTGGTGCAGGGCCAGCATCCGATGCTTAAAAAACCGTCCCAGTACAGGGGGTTGATGGGGAGGTCATGGGCGTTCACGTAGGCTTCTAAAGTGCAGCGGTCCCAGTAGGCAAGGGGGTTGATTTTGGTCCGTTTGCCTTCTTCCACAAAAGGAATGTCCTTGCGGGTGTCAGCCTGATCGCGGGAACGTCCGTTCAAGAGGGCACTGGGGGCCTTCTCTGCAAGGTAATTCTGCAGAGGGGCAACCTTGCGAACGGCACAACAGCCATCCGGGTCGGTCTGGTACTGGGTGTCCTCGTTGCTCAGACCGGCATTCAGAGTCACGAACTTCAGTTCCGGGTAACGGGCCTGCAGTGCATCTCTGGTCTGCAGGGTTTCGTGGAAGTGGTATCCCGTGTCAACGAAGATCACCTCTCCCCGGTACCCTGCCTTGTAGGCCAGGTCGATGAGCACCACACCGTTGATGTTGAATGCGCTGGGCATCGTGAGGTCAGGGTAGGTTTCTAAAGCCCACTGGATGACTTCGGTCGGGTGTGATGTGAACGAGAACTCGGGCATGGTCTTACGCTCCCACCAGTTCACGCACGCGCAGCCCGACAGATCTGCGCAGCACATTGAGGCAGTCCTCGATGCTGTTCAGGTCGGTGCGCAGGTGGATGTCAGGGTTCTCGGGGGCTTCGTAGGGGTCACTTACACCGGTGAAGTGGGCGATCTCGCCAGCGAGGGCACGCTTGTACAGGCCCTTCACATCGCGGGAGGCCACCACATCGAGAGGGGCATCCACGAAGATTTCTTTGCCACCTGGCAGACCTTTCACGACTTCGGTGCGGGTGTCGCGGTAAGGGCTGATGGCACTCACCAGCACGGTCACGCCGTGTCTGGCCAGCAGGCCAGCCACAAAGCCGATGCGCTTCACGTTGGTGTCACGGTCTTCTTTGGTGAAGCTCAGGCCCCTGGAGAGGTTCTCACGGACAGCGTCACCGTCCAGGACTTCCACAGAACGACCAGCAGCTTCAAGCTCTTTTGCAAGGGCGTAAACGAGGGTGCTTTTTCCTGCTCCGCTCAAACCGGTGAACCACAGAACCTGTCCCTGGGTGCTCATGCCACTACCTCCGCTAACACGTTGTCTGGTAAGAAGGGCTCAGTGCCGACACGATCCACAAACTGCACGAAAGACTCATTGGGGGCTTTGTTTTTCTTGAAGAAGTTCAGCACACGCTCGGTGTAGATGTGAAGCTGCTCAGCGGGAACCCGGCCCTTGAGCTTGGCTCCGGTGCGCTGGGCTTCTCCCAGTGAACCTGCCAGGTGCACGTTGTACACTTCCTGGCCGCTGAAGTTGGCACCCATGAAGCCCAGGTCAGCGACCTGATAGCGGGTGCAGGCGTTGGAGCAACCGGTCAGGTTGATGGTGATGGGCACATCGAGGTCCAGGAACCTGGGTTCCAGGTAATCGATGGCTGCAGCGGTTCTGGCCTTGGTCTCGGTGAGGGCCAGACGGCAGAACTGGGTTCCGGTGCAGGCGATGGTGGTGGCCCGCAGGGTCAGGTTGGGTGCGAGGTCCAGCTGACGCAGTTCTTCAATGGCCTGATCGATGAATTCAGGTTTGATGTGGGGAACCAGCAGGTTCTGGTAGGGGGTGGTGCGGATTTCGTCTGCACCGTATTTTTCTGCGATGTCGGCGAGCAGACGGGCTTTGGCAGGGGTGATGCGGCCCACGGTGGTGGCAACCCCGATGTAGTAGTTGCCGTCTTTCTGCTTCTGCACGCCCACGAAATCCACGCCACCAAAACGGGCCACAGGTGCGGCAGGTCCGTCGGTGAGTTTGCGGTTCAGGTACTCGGTTTCCACGATCTCGCGGAAGCGCTCGGCTCCGATGTCCTGGATCAGGTACTTCAGGCGGCTCTTTTTGCGGTTCTGGCGGAAACCGTGATCGCGGTAAGCGCGGGTGATGGCCACAGCCACTTCCAGCACTTCTTCGGGCTTGATGAACACCCCGAGGCGTTTGGCGAGGTGGGCCTGTGCGCCCAGACCGCCACCGACCCACACGTCAAAGCCAACTTCTCCATTGACTTTGTGGGCCAGGAAGCCCAGGTCATTGATCAGGTGGATGCCTTCCTGCTCGGGGAGTCCGGTGATGGACACCTTGTACTTGCGGGGCAAATCCTGGTATTCCACGTTGCCAGAGAAGTGGTGGTGGATCTCGTTGGCGAGGTCGTTCACATCGATGACTTCGCGGGCATCCAGACCTGCAACAGGGCTGGAGATCACTGCACGAACGGTGTCACCGCAAGCGCCCTTGGCGGTCAGGCCCACAGCGTCCAGACGGTTGTAGATGTCGGGAACGTCCTGAATGGTCAGCCAGTGGAACTGGAACGCCTGGCGGTCGGTCACGTCCAGGAAGTCACGTCCGTAGTCTTCTGCGATGCCTGCAATGGTGCGCAGGGTGTTGCCGTTCACTGCACCTTTTTGAATTTTGACGCGCATCATCAGGAAGCCGTCTTCCTGGGGACGCTGCGGGTAAATGCCGTGCCATTTCATGAGGTCTACCAGGTCTGCGGGGATACCTTCGTATCCGACCTTGGCCCACTCGTGCATGTAGCCGAGCACGACCTCGAAGGGGGGATGTTGTTTTTTCAGTTCTTCGATGTTTGCTGACACTGTACTGCCTCCACGCTCGGGGTCGTCATCCCCTGATAGTTGAGTAAAATTGTAATGTATATTAAATGATATTTCTTGTAACTTTGTCTAGACTCTCGTCACAATGTGCAGACAAAACTGCCCTAAGATGTTTGAGTTTTGATTCTCAACAACGGATAAGATACCCAAAAGGTACACTTTTTCACCCACAGACGGGTTTTCTGGGTGTGGCTTTTACACCAATTCATTTTTAGACCGGATTTAGACAACTTAGGCAAAATGGCCTACCTCTGCTCAGACAGGTGGTTTGGTTCCCACCCTGTCTTAAAATCCAGCATAGCTTTGCCCCAGAAACTGCGAGGATACCGCAAAATTCGACAGCACCAGCAAGTTTACCGCTGGAAATTCTGTCCTGGTGTGGATCACAGCCTGCTCAAAATCCTTCCAGATCCATCAGGAGGGCAGGTTCTCTACATCGCCCTGAAGGATTGGAGGGATCCCTGGCTCCAAAAACACGCATCCCTCCCTCCCAACCACCCTGCAATCATTGCACCTGGGTATGTTATAGAGATGATGCAGCAGGCAAGGCAGCTTGGATGGAATCCAGAACAGCCTGGAAAACCTTTGCAGATGATCTACTAGCAAGGTCTATTGAGACCTGTGATCAATTGATCTTATCCATCAACTGTTGACTTCTTCACCAAAGGGGTCATTCCAGTTGTGCTTGCGGACCAGTTTTCCATCCTGCACAACATACTCACCCCACATGATCAAATCCCGGCAATCCGTCAGGCCCAGTTGCAAAGCCTGCTGCAAAGTTCCTGTGTCTCCCTGGGCCACAAAAACCGCACACCTGAGCTGCCTGGGAGGCAAAAAATGATGAGGATCCTGACCCAGGGCATTCTGGATCAGAGAGATCGCTTTTTCCGCCTGCTGTTGAAAGTCATGCTGAACGCGCATTCTGATGTCCTCTGGAATGGTCATGGTTTTATTTTATGCCGAGAGCCGAGAGCTGAGAGCTGAGAGCTGAGAGCATCGTGATTCATCAGGAAGTCAAAAGCAAATCACAGCAATTCAGAAACAACTATCCAATTTCATCCCTAAAATCCCTGATGTAACCTGATCCCCACTCTTTTGCTCCCAGATCTCCTATTCTGGAGTGTTATGAGTCGTACCCCCCGCAAACCTGAGTTGATGAGTCCTGCCGGTTACTGGCCGGAAATGCGTGCCGCCGTTGAAGCTGGTGCAGATGCAGTTTTTTTCGGCATGAAGCACTTTACCGCCCGAGCCAAGGTGGGCTTTGAAGTCCCTGAACTTCCCGATGTGATGCGTTTTCTGCATGAACGGGGAAGCAGGGGTTTTCTGACCTTCAACACGCTGGTATTTGACCGGGAAATCCATCTGGCTGCAAAAGCCATCGAAGACATCGCCAGTGCAGGTGTGGATGCCATCATCGTGCAGGATCTGGGCATTGCACGTCTGGCCCGTGAAATCTGCCCGGAACTGGAAGTCCACGGTTCCACCCAGATGAGCATCACCAGCAAGGAAGGGGCAGAACTGGCCCACCGTTTTGGGGCCAACCGGGTGGTGCTGGGCCGCGAACTGAGCCTCAGGGACATTGAGCGCATTGCCAGCAGCACAGACATCGAACTGGAAGTCTTTGTGCACGGGGCGCTCTGCGTGTCTTACTCTGGCCAGTGCTTTTCCAGCGAAGCCTGGGGAGGCCGCAGTGCCAACCGGGGCCAGTGCGCCCAGGCCTGCCGCTTGCCTTACGACCTGATTGTGGATGGGCAATACAAAAACCTGGAAGAAGCCCGTTACCTGCTCTCCCCTGGCGACCTGTATGCCCTGCATCAGGTGCCAGAACTGATGCGCATCGGGGTGGACTGCTTCAAAATTGAAGGCCGCTACAAAGACGCCGAGTATGTGGCCATCACCACCCAGGCTTACCGCAAGGCCATCGATGAAACCTGGGAAACCGGAAGTTTTCACATCTCGCCTGAAGAAGAAAGGGACATCGAACAGGTGTACTCCAGAGGTCTGGGTCCGTGGTTCATGCAGGGCACCAACCACCGTCAGGTGGTGGGGGGTCGGGCTCCCCGTCACCGTGGGGTCAAACTTGGAGAGGTGACCGAAGTGGGGCGGGGTTTTGTGCGGGTCAAGTGTGCTTTCGAGCCAAAACCCGGAGAAGGTCTGGTCTTCGATGCCGCACAGCGCCGCAGCCCTGAACTGAAAGAAGAAGGGGGCAACATCTATGAAGTGGCTCCTGTCAAAAAAGGCATTTATGAACTGCGCTTTGGGAACGGTCAGATTGATTTCTCCAGAATTGCAGCAGGTGACTGGGTGTGGCGCAGCAATGACCCCACCATCCAGAAAAAACTGAAACCCCTCACAGAAGCCAGCAAACCCAGCTACACCCGCCCTGTGAGCTTTGAAGTGTATGCCCGGATGGGTGAAACCATGACCCTGATCGCAACGGACACCGAAGGGCACAGCGTGGTTGCCGTTTCAGAGAACCCTGTTCAACTGGCCCAGAACCGGGCACTGACCCTGGAAAGCCTCAAAACCCAGCTTGAGAAACTGGGGGGCACCCCTTTCCATCTGGCCGATTTCCATGCAGATGTGCAAGACGGGCTGTTCATGCCTCTGGGAGAACTCAACACCCTGAGGCGTCAGGCCGTCGATGACCTGCTGGCAGTGCGTGGAGGGTTGCCGCAACGGAAGGTCACTTCTGACCCCCACCTTGCTCGCTTCGCCTCGCTTTCCTCCCCCTCAGGGGGAGGACCTGTCGCAGACAGCGGAGGGGGACCTCAACTTCACCTGCTGGTCCGCACCCCAGAGCAACTGGAAGCTGCCCTTGAAGTGCATCCAGATTCCATCACGCTGGATTACCTGGAGCTTTACGGCCTGAAACCCAGCGTGCAGAAAGTCAAAGAAGCGGGAATCCGGGTGCGGGTGGCCAGTCCCAGAATTCTCAAACCCACCGAACAGAACATTCAGAAGTTCCTGCTTTCGCTGGATTGTGAAATTCTGGTGCGGTCTGGCGGACTGCTTGAAGGTCTGTTGCAGGTGGAGAACCGCCCTGCCCTCACTGGAGATTTCAGCCTGAACACGGCAAATGTGCTGACCGCAGAAACCTATCTGGATCTGGGGGCACAGGCCGTGACCCCCACCCATGACCTGAATGCCCGTCAGATTGAAGAACTGGCAGAAAAGCTGGGTGGAGACAAGCTGGAAGTCATCGCTTACCAGCACCTCCCGGTGTTTCACACCGAGCACTGCGTGTTCTGTCGTTTTTTAAGTGAGGGCACCGATTACACCAACTGCGGTCACCCCTGTGAATCCCACAAGGTGGCCCTGAAAGACAAACGGGGCCTGATGCACCCAGTCATGGCCGATGTGGGCTGCAGAAACACCGTCTTTGGTGCAGAAGCCCAGAGCGCCACCAAACACCTCTCTGGCTGGCTGGACAGCGGCATCCAGAATTACCGTCTGGAATTTGTGCACGAAAGCACAGAAGAAGTCCGTCAGGTTGCCCGTGCCTACCGGGATTTCCTGCAGGGCAGAATCACGGTTTCAGATCTGGAATCCCGCTTGCAGGAGGTCACCCCTCAGGGCATCACCGAGGGCAGCCTGTTTGTGCCCCATGATTTTGAGAACCTCACCCAGTTGATGTGAGTCACACTTGTGACTCACAAGTGTGAAAGCTGCAGAATTTGAAAGCAGGCCAGAAACAATGTTTCTGGCCTGCTTGGAGCATTTGACAGCAGAACAAAAGTTTGTTTCCTGGGGTGATGCTTCAACTTCCACGCTTCGGTTCAGGTCAGCAGTTTTTTGATGACCACACCCTGCAATTCCTCTGTGGAGTTGCAGGCATCAATTTCATCTCTGGGAATCAGGAGTTTGAGTTGCCCTTTGTGAATCACATAAACATTGGGAGCGTCGGTGCTGCCGTATTTGCGGGTGAAGGTGTCCCGGCAAACAAAACGTGAAGGGTAAGGCAGGCTGGACACAAAAGCCCGCCACTGCACATCCCGGCCAAAGAGGCCGTGTGTCATGGCGTAAAGCTTGCAGGGATGCTTTGCAGGCAGAAAAGCCGCCTGGCTCCAGGCACTCAGGCGGTTGAATAGGCTGGCACCTGTGTTGTACACAAAGATCAGCTTTTCCACGATTTACACTGTACGCACTGCCCGGCACTTTTACTGTGATGGGTTTGTGCGAAGCTGACGTTACGAGCCGCGTAACACCTGGGCCAGTCCCTGCACCGTCACAAAAGCCTGCTGGCCTTCCAGAAAATGGTGGTTGTGATGGGCATGCACCAGAACCTCCTGCTCGCCACAGGTGCAGGTGTAGGTCACATCGTGGCCTTTGTATTCCATGTATTTGACGGTGACAGGCACACCCTGATCTGCAAACACAATGTCTTCTGGACGGATGGAAATCAAAACCGGGCCTTTCGCTTCTTCACTGAGGTTGAGTTTGCCCAGGCAACTGTCCGCGGTTTTTCCAGCAGCCCTGGCACTGATCAGGTTGCTGCGGCCCAGAAAGTTGGCCACAAAAGCCGTTCTGGGGCTCTGGTACACCTCTGGAGGGGTGCCAATCTGTTCAATTTTGCCTGCCCGCATCAGCATGATGCGGTCTGCGAAGCTCAGGGCCTCTTCCTGATCGTGGGTCACCAGAATGGCGGTCATGCCTGCTTCGCGCAAAATGGCTTTGACCTCCTGGCGGGTGGTGTGCCTGAGGGCTGCGTCCAGGTTGGAGAAAGGCTCGTCCATCAGGATCAGTTTGGGGCGGGGAGCGAGTGCACGCGCCAGGGCCACCCGCTGTTGCTGCCCCCCAGAAAGCTCATGGGGGTAACGTTTGGCAAAAATGTTGAGTCCCACCAGTCCCAGCACCTGCCGGGTGCGTTCTTCCCGTTCCTGGCGGTTCATGTTCTTCAGGCCAAACATCACGTTCTGGGTGACGTTCAGGTGGGGAAACAGTGCGTAATCCTGGAAGACCATGCCCACATTGCGTTTTTCGGGGGCCAGAAACACCTGTGGACCGATCAAAGCCCTGCCGTCCAGCAGCACCTGTCCCTGGTCTGCCCGCTCAAAGCCAGCGATCACCCTGAGGGTGGTGGTTTTGCCGCATCCTGAAGGACCCAGCAAGGCCAGCATCTCCCCTTTATGCACAGCGAAAGAAAGATCATCCAGAACAGCAGGGAAGCCCGGAGCGTAGCGTTTGCTGAGGTGTTCCACACGCAGCACTTCAGTGCCGCTTTGAGGGACAGGGCCTGGTTGGGTTTCGTTCAGGGTGGGGGTCATTTTTTCTCCTGCAACACCAGTGCTGCAAAAATCCCTGAGACCAGCACGATGGTGATGGCGTAAGGCGCAGCATCTGCGAACATGGCTTCTGAGGTGTAAGCCCACACGTTTTTGGCCAGGGTTTCAAAACCGATGGGGCTCAAGAGGAAACTGATGGGCAGTTCTTTCAGGACACTGAGGAACACCAGGGCCAGACTGGCCAGCAGGCCAGAGCGCATCAGGGGAAAAGTCACCCGGGCAAAAGCCTGCATGGAATTGTAACCCAGCGATCTGGCGGCTTCTTCAAGCCTGGGGGTCGCCTGATACAGGCTGGCCCGGACCGGTCCAATGGCTTCTGCCAGGAAGTGCAGCACATAAGCTCCAATCAGCAAAGTCAGGGTCTGGTAAATGGCAGGAACCGCTTTCAGCGAGAAGAACACCAGGGCCAGGGCCAGGGCCAGGGGCGGTGTGGCATATCCAAAATAGGCACTGCGCTCAATCAGGCGGGTCCAGAAGCCTGGATAGCGCACCCCCAGATAGGCTGGAGGAATGGCCAGCAGGGTGGTGATCACCGAGGCAGGCAAAGCCACCTGCATGGAGTTCCACAACACCTGTCCCCAGTCTCTGACCCCCTGTTCAATGCCCTGTCTCAACCAGAACAGAATCGAACTGATCGGCACAATCAGGGTGGCTCCGGCCACCAGGGCCACAAACAGCAGGGCGGGCCACATCCAGAAACCCAATTCCATGGTGGGGGCCTTGCGGGCTGCACCACTGCCAGATCTGGAAAGCTTGAGCCTGCTGAGCAATCTGGCTTCCAGCCACAGGGTGGAGGCAGTCACCGCCAGCAGCATCAGGGAAAGCCACGCAGCATAGACCCGGTCAAAAGCCGCGTTGTACTGCTGGTAGATGGCGTAACTGAAGGTCTCAAAGCGCATCAGGGACACCACCCCAAAATCCCCAAACACGTGCAGGGCAATCATCAGGCTTCCGGCATACCAGGCGGGTCTGAGTTGCGGCAGGGTCACCTGCCAGAACACCTGCATCGGGCTGCGACCCAGCGAACGGGCGGCTTCTTCCAGGCTGGGGTCCAGGTTTCTGAGGGTGGCCCAGAAATTCATGAACAGGTAAGGAAAGTTGAAGAGGGTGAGCACCCCCAGAGCCCCCCAGTACCCCACCGGATGGGGCCAGTGGATGCCCGTCAGCACTTCGATCATGCCGTCTGTGCCACTGGCGGCCAGCAAGGCGTAAGCCCCCACATAACCAGGCACCGCCAGAGGCAGCACCCCCAGAAACACCCCCAGTTTGCGCAGGGCAAAGTTGGTGCGGGTGGTCAGAAACGCCAGCGGCAGGGCAATCAGGGTGGATGCCGTCACCGTTCCCACCATCAGCATCAGGGTGTTCCACAGGAGTTCCAGATTGCGGGTGCGAAACACGATTTCCCTGAGGTCTGCGCCTTCGGCCTGCATGGCCCGCAACACCAGGTAAACCAGCGGAATCATCACCCCCAGGGCGGTCAGGGACGAGAGCAGAACAAAAAGTTTGGGGGGTCTGGGGGAATGTTTCAACACAAGAAAACCTGGCATTCGGGAAAGCACCGCATTAAGGTGACTATACCCATCGGATTAAAAGAATACAAAAAGGGAGAGCACATTTGGCCCTCCCTGTTCAGCTGATTCAGAGGTCTTCTTTACAGCAGTCCGACTTCGCGCAGCAGTTTCTGGGCCTGTTCCAGACGGGGTCCCATCTTTTCCTGATCGATTTTGGGGCTGAGTTTGGCGGCTTCTGCAAAAGGCAGCAGGGAGCTGCTGAGGATGATCTTGTTGGTCACAGGGTACTCAAAAACCTCAGCGGTGAAGAATTGCTGGGCTTTGGGAGCCACCAGGTAATTCAGGAACTTCAGGGCATCTGCACGTTTCTTGCTGGTTTTCAGAATGCCTGCACCCGTCACCAGGGCCAGTCCGCCCACATCCCCTTGCTGGAAGTAGTAGGTGCCAATGGGCGCACCACTCTTGATGAAGCGCTGGATGTAGTAGTGGTTGGTGATGGCCACATCAATTTCGTTGTTGCGGATGCCTTCCATCATGGCCACATTGGATGCAGCGTAGGATTTGGGTTCCAGGGCTTTCATGCCCAGCAGCCATTCTCTGGTGGCCGCTTCGCCTTTGAGGGCGATCATGGCTCCCACAAAATCCTGAAAGCTGGCATAGGTGGGGGTCCAGCCGATGCGGCCTTTGAACTCTTTGTGTTTGGGAAGGTCCATCACACTTTTGGGGAAAGATTCAGGTTTGACTTTGTTGGTGTTGTAGGCCATCACCCGGAAACGCACCGAGAGGGGAATCCAGGTGTTGTTGGAAGGAGCATAGACTTCAGGGAACTTGCTGACCAGGGTCTTGGAGAGGGTGGTCAGCAGGCCAGCCTCATTGGCAATGCCCAGGCTGCCAGAGCTGTTGGCCCACAGCACATCTGCAGGGCTGGCTTTGCCTTCTTCTTGCAGCGCAGCAATGATGGCAGAATCGGTGGCATAACGCACGTTGACCTTGATGCCCGTGTCCTGCTCGAACTGCTGGACAATGGGGTCCACCAGACCTTTGCTGCGTCCAGTGTAAACGGTGATGCTTTTGCTCTGGGCCAGAGCAGCGCCTGCCAGCAGGCCCGCCAGTGTGATTGCGATGGTTTTGTTCATGAGGAGTCTCCCTGGTGAGGCCCCTGGTGCAGCATTGGCTTGCAGGGGGTCCCACATCAGAATAAATCCTAAGTAAGCTACTCGGATTTGTCAAATAAAGATGTCCCTTGAAATTTTTAAAATTCAACCACAGCCAGACAAAAAACCCACCTGTAGCAGGTGGGCGGGGTTATCTGGTTGTCCAGACACTTTGACTGGATTCTTTGAAAGGTGGCTCAAATGTAGGCCAGCATCACTGGCGTTGCACCCGATCTGGCACCAGAAACAGCTGAATCCAGCTTGGAGCGCCCCACACCCAGGAGGCAGAACGCTGAAACACCGATTTGGAAACCATTTCATAGACTGCGGGTTGCAAACTCTGGCTGGGGTAGGCCCCACTGGCACTGATGGGAAAAGACAGCACCACACTGGTGACCAGCACTGCTCCCAGCAAGCCCCCCATCACGGCACCCAGAACTTTATACAGGATGGATTCCACCTGATTGCGCACCAGAAAAGCCAGGCCCTGGGAAAAGCCCAGACCCACCACCAGGGTGATCAACACCGCCACCCATCCGGTGATGGTTCCAAAACTGGCCATGATGGGCAACAGCAGAAAAACCACCAGCGCCCAGATGGCACCACCCACGCCACGCTTGTAGCCCAGAATGACAATGCCAGACCACAGCACCAACAGCAAGGCGTCAAGGATGTTCAATTGCCAAGTCATATGTTCTAGTATGCCCTGTAAAAGCCGTAAAATAAAGTTATGATTCGAGTCCTGCTCGTAGACGACCATGCCCTCTTTCGCCAGGGCATCAAAAGCCTCCTTGAAAGTGAAGGAGACATCCGCGTGATTGGCGAGGCTTCCAATGGCCGAGAGGCCATCCGTTTTGCTGCAGAAACCAAACCCGACCTGATCCTGATGGACATCCAGATGCCTGAACTGGACGGGGTCAAAGCCTGCCAGAGCATCCTGGAAATTGATCCAGAGGCCCGGGTCATCATGATCACCATGTACCGCCAGGACAGCTATGTGTTTGAAGCCCTCAAAGCCGGAGCCCGTGGTTACGTCCTGAAGGACGCCGATGCCAGCACCCTCATTGATGCCATTCGCCGGGTGGCAGAGGGTGAGGCCCTGCTGAACGCCGACCTGGCCCAGAACGTTCTGGACGATTTCCGCCACAAAAAAGAAGTGCTTCCCAGTGAAAAACACGCTGACCTCAATGAGCGGGAAACCATGATCCTGCGCTTGCTGGCCCAGGGCCACAGCAACCAGGAAATCGCCATCAAGATGGACATCAGCGAAAAAACCGTGCGCAACCGCCTGTCCGAAATCTTCGCCAAACTGCAACTGAACAACCGCACCCAGGCCGCCCTGTATGCCATCCGTGAAGGCATTGCCAACCTGGAATGAGGTTTGACCTGAGTGTTGAGCTGAGCCCATGAAAAAAGACCCAAAAAACCAGAAACGCACCTTCAAAGCAGGCTGTCAGCGCACCTGGGAAGTCATCACTGCAGAGCCTGATCTGGCCTATCTGGAGCTGGCTTTCCCGGAATGTCCCACCTGCCCTCACCGGGTGCAACCTGAGGGTGCAAAGCCTTTTTGCACCCTCAGGTTGCAGGATGCGCCCCATCCTTTTGCCAGCCTGGGGAACCTCAAGCTTTAGGGCTTTGAACCATGCAACAGGTCCTGCTTGATGAATTGATTCAGCGTTTTGATGGCGACCTCTCGCTCTGTGTCAGCACCATGCAGGGCGAGGTGCTGTTTTGCCATCAGCAGAATCATATTTTCAAAGCCGCCAGCCTGATCAAGTTGCCCATCCTGAGTTGTGCCTTGCAGCAGGTGCAAGCAGGACAGCTGGCCATGACAGACCGCTTGCCCCTCACTGCAGAAAATCAGGTGCCCGGAGCAGGGGTGCTGCACGAGATGGAAACCGGTCTTTCCCTGACCGTCCAGGACCTGCTCACCCTGATGGTGGTGGTCAGTGACAACACCGCCACCAATGTCCTGATTGAACGTCTGGGTCTGGACGCCATCAATGCACACATCCAGCACATTCAGCTGCAACACACTTTTCTGGTGGGCAAACTGCAAATGCCTTTGAATTTGCAAAATGACCTGCAAAAAACAGGCCAGCGCAGCACCACCAGTGCTGCAGACATGAATTTGTGGTTGCTGAGCCTGGTTCAGGGAAAACTGCTGACCCCAACGTTGAGCGAATGGGCCCTGAACCTCCTGAAAAAACAGCAGGACCGTCTGGTGATTTCCCGGCGTCTGCCCCGCACATCCGATGGGGAATTGCTTTACGAGGTGGCCAGCAAAAGCGGAGAAATCCCCTCCCATCGCCATGATGTGGGGATTGTTTTTGCGCCAAAACCTTACCTGGTGAGCCTGCTGTCCAGAGGATCAAATGACTTCAGGGAACACCCGGATCAGGCCCTGACCTTAAGGCTTGCTGAGCTGTCTGAGCGAATTTTCTGGTTGACGCAAAGCGTCTGAAGGTCCCCCTTTTGTTTTGGGACGTTAGTCCCGGCGTCACCAGAGCAGTTGCATAAAATATAAGGATGTGTAGGTGTGACGGCTCACCGACTGTGAGGAAGCTGAGCGGCTCATGTTATGCTACTTGGTGCTGGATTTCCTGAGATAGGTAGGTCAAATGGAACGGAACGATACAACCATACCGTCAGTGTCCCTGATTGTGGCGGCAATATTCTGGGTGATATTGCTGTTCCTCTTCAACTCCACCCTGAAAGCCCATCACGGGGCCGAAGCTGCCGCAGAAGCACCTGCAGACACGGCCACGGCCAGCGACTGGAAAACCGGTGGTCAGGCCGTCTTCACGGCCAACTGTGCAGGCTGCCACGGGGCCAACGGCGAGGGAGGCTTCGGCAAGAAGTTTGTGGGTGATGCTTTCATTCTGGGCGATCCTGCTGCAGTGATCAACGTGATCCAGAAAGGCAAAGGCAGCATGCCCGCCTTTCCCCAGTTGAATGAAACCCAGCTGCTGGATGTGGTGAACTTCATCCGCAACAGCTGGGGCAACAAAGCCGACATTGTCACCCCTGAGATCTTCGCCTCCAAGGGAGATGAAGAAGCCAAACTGGCTGCCCTCAACCGCTCCCGTTTCGTGCCCGACCACCTGGGTCTGCCCGAAATCTTCCTCACCACCTTCGTGATGATCCTGACCATTTACGGTCTGATCGGACTGTACTCTGCCTGGGCTGAAGGAGAAACCCTCAAACCCGGCATTCACGTGGTGCGCAGCAACAACCTGGCATATGGCGGCATCGTGCTGTCCATGGTGGGTGTGCTGTGGTTCGGTTACCTGTTCGTCAAGCAAATCGTGATGGGCATCCAGGGCAGCGAAGCCGAAAAAGCCCTCCCTATCAATGTGACCGCTGAAGGCACTTACGCAGCCATGGTGCTGCTGTTGCTCGCCTTTGCCCTGATGCTGTACAAGAAGTACTTCATGGACGGCGAAGCTCTCGTGGAAGACGCCAGCGGCGAATTCCCCTGGTAAGCGAAGGACAAGACTATGAGTGATGAAAAACTCCCACAAGGTGAAATCAGTCGCCGCAAGTTTGTGACCGGCGCACTCGGGGTCACGGCTGGTGTTGGGGTGCTGTCGCTGGCCAGCGTGGTTGGTGCACTGAAACCCGCCAAACGTCCGCCCACCGCTGAACAGAAACCTCCGGCTGCTGGAGACGTGCTGGTTTACGCCGGTGGCACCAACAAAGACCAGCCCATCAAGGTGGCAGACCTCAAAGCCGATGGCCTGATGGTCAAAGCCTGGCCCAAAGGCGAAGTCCTCAAGGACAAGAACGACAACAACCTGTTGATCCTCTTCCGTTATGCAGATGGGGTGCTCAAAGAACCCGCCAAAGTGGAAGACACCGTTCAGGGCGTCATCGTTTATGGGGGCATCTGCCAGCACCTGGGCTGCCAGGTCAACCAGAAAGACGACGGAACCCTGCTGTGCCCTTGCCACTCTGGTGCTTACGATCCCCGAGCAGGCGGCGAAGTGATCGGTGGGCCCCCTCCCCGTCCGCTGGCCCAGTTGCCCGTCGAAGAGAAAGATGGGGTTCTGGTGGTCAAGGAATATTACGTCCGCCCCAGATACGGTGAATCGGTGGCAGACTGGCAGACCAACCGGGCAGATGCCAGCAAGGGAGGCGCTTGATGAACCAGTGGCTTGACGAACGTTTACACATCAGCCGTTTGAACGACAAGTTCCTGCGCAAGGCTTTCCCTGTACACCACAGCTTCTTCCTGGGTGAAATCACCCTGTTTGCCCTGGTGATCCTGATCATCTCCGGCATCCTGCTGGCTTTCACCTATGAACCCAGCACCAAACTGGTGGATGGTGTTCCTGCGGCTTATGCCAGCATCCTGAAAATCAACAGCATGCCTTTCGGAGACATGCTGAGGCGCATTCACCACTGGACCGCCAACATCATGGTGGGCGCAGCCGTGATCCACATGTTCCGCATTTACTTCAGTGGTGCTTTCAAGAAGCCCCGTGAAATCAACTGGTGGATCGGCTTCATGCTGCTGGTCTTCAGCGCCCTGACTGCCGTGACCGGCTACTCCCTCCCCTACGACCAGTTTGCTTTCGCCACCCTGAAAGTGATCTACGGAATCACCAGCAGCGTGCCCTTCATTGGCAACTGGCTGGCCGAACTGTTCTTCGCTGGCCCCTTCCCCGGTCCTGGCATCGTGTCCCGTTTCTACGGCTACCACATCATGCTGCTGCCCGGCATCTTGCTGGGCCTGACCGCTGTGCACATGCTGCTGATGATCAAACAGAAGCACACCCAGCCCGGTTACGCAGCCAAGATCGCTTACAAGAAGATCGTGGGGGTGCCCCTCTCCACCCAGCAGAGCATCATCATGATCATCCTGCTGGTGCTGATGGCCGCCATCATCGTGCTGTTCAGCGCCTACATCCCGGTTCACCCCGTGGAAGTGTACGGCCCACCCAGCGACTCCACCCCCACCATCAAACCTGACTGGTACCTGCTGTGGATCTTCGGGATTCTGGCCATCATGCCCCCCGAGTTCATCAAGCTGCCAGAAGACCCCACCCTGATCACCAGCACCCAGCAAACCCTGGCCACCATTTTCAACCCCGAGTTCATTGGTGCCATGCTGATCCCCGGTCTGATCCTGGGCCCGGTGTTCCTGGCCCCCCTGTTTGACCGCGCCAAAGAGAACCTGTACTACGCTGAGAGCCCCACCGAGCACCCCAAGCGTCTGGCCTTTGGTCTGGCCTGGTGTGCCCTGATGATCGTGCTCTCCGTGGCCGGGTACAAACCCGAAATTCAGACTGCTTTTGAAACTGCCCGTGGTGTGGGTCAGATGGCTCCTGAAGCTGCTTCCATTGCCAAAGTGCAGATTGAAGAGCTGGTCAAAATGATGCTGTACGCCGCCATTGTGGTGGTTCCAGTGATCATGTACATCCTGACCTTCGGGATTGTGCGTGCCATCAAAAACAGCCGTGAAACCGATGCCCGTGAAATGAAAGCCCACCAGGAACTGCTGGCCCGCGAAGCCGCCAGTGCCCACGGACACGACGACTGAGCCCTGCCCTACACAACCCTGAAGCGGTGCACACTGCACCGCTTCTTTTTTTTCATAACATAGGAAACATGTCGGAAACACTGCGGTATTTCGCTGAGCAGGCCAGAACGCTGCAATTGGACCTGAGCCAGCTGCAAAATGCCCATCCAGAAACCCTGAGGACATTTGCAGCACAGGTTTTGCAGGAACTTACCGCCCTGGGACTGCTGGAAGACACCCATGGGATTGGCTGTTACACCGAGTATTCGGGAAGAGGTGGAGATGCTTAAGAATTACCGTCTGTGGTGGCATGCCCCCAAATTGAGGCACCTTGGGGGAGAAGAGGAACGCAAGGTCAGCTGGCTGGAACTGTTTTTTGATCTGGTCTTTGTGGTGATCATTTCCAGGCTGGCCCACCATTTTGGTGAACATCCAAGCTGGGCTGGGCTGGGAGAACTGGCCCTGCTGTTCATTCCGGTGTGGTGGATCTGGATTGCCGGAACGGTTTACACCGACCGCTTTGAAACCGAGGACCTGAGTTACCGGGTGCTGATGTTTGTGATGCTGCTGATTGTGGGTGTCATGGCCGTGTTTGCGCCTTATGGTCTGGGGAAATATGCAGATGCCTACGCCTGGAGTTATGTGGCGGCCCGCATCCTGATCATTGGGATGTGGCTGAGGGCCGGCAGGCACAATCCCATTGCCAGACCCATGACCACCAAATTTGCACTGGGCTTTGGGGCCAGCGCCATTTTATGGGCCATCAGCACCCAGGTGGATGGCAGCCTGAGCATTCTGCTCAAGGGCATCGGTCTGGTGTTTGACACCCTGACCCCCGTCTGGACCATCAAAGATCAGGCCAAACTGCCCAGGCTGTCTGGCCACAAAATGCCTGAGCGTTTTGGATTGCTGGTGCTGATTGTGCTGGGTGAAAGCATAGTGGGCATGGTCAACGGTCTGGCCGATGCCCACGACCTGAACCTGACCGTGTTCATGCGATACCTGTTGGGTGCCCTGGTGTGTTTCGGGCTGTGGTGGGTGTACTTTGACTTCATTGGCCGCCGCCGCCCCAATCGGGCACACATCAGCCTGTCCCTCACCTGGAGTTACAGCCATTTGCCGTTTCTGATTTTTGCGGTGTCCATTGGTGCCCTGATTGCGCATGCCATTGGGACCGAGCACCCCGAACCCATCACCCTGACTTTGCTGTGTGTGGGCTATGCGGGGGCCATGCTTTCCATGGCCCTGATCGAGTACACCATGGCCCCAGAACACCCTCCGGTGGTCCATGCCGGGACTTCCATTGGCCTGAAAATCGGACTGGCGGCACTGGCCCTGCTGACAGGACTGCTGGTTTCCACGCCCATTGGCGTGCTCGCAGTGCTGTGCGTGCTCAATCTGGTGGTGATGCTTTACGGGGTGATCTGGTGGTTCAGAAGCCCCCATTCACAGCCAGGACATGCCCACCACTGAAAACCAGTCAGAACCTCTGAGCTGAACTTTCCCTCAAACCCTGAACCTGACAGCAGCGTTCAGGGTTTTTCATTCAGGCCAACCGGATGCTTTTTTGATACAATACCCCTGCTGAGCCTGAAAAGGCTGACTCACACACAACAACCGGGACATTTTGGGAAGATTCCCAGAACAGAACCCGATGTGCTGAAAATCCCAAGAGGTGCAACCATGGCAGGTCATAGCAAGTGGTCCCAGATCAAACGCAAAAAAGGCGCCAACGACAAGAAGCGCAGCGCCACCATCAGCAAACACATCCGTGCCCTCACCAACGCTGTGCGCAGCGGAGGAAGCGGAGACCCGGCTGGAAACCTGTCCCTCAAGAATGCCATTGCCGCTGCCAAAGCAGACACCGTTCCAGTGGACAACATTGAGAATGCCATCAAACGGGCTGTGGGCAACAGTGACGGGGCCACCGAGTACAAAGAAATTGCCTATGAAGGTTACGGGCAGGGTGGAACCGCCATCCTGATTGAAACCCTCACCGACAATGTGAACCGCACGGTGGGCGAGGTGCGCTCGGTGTTCAACAAAAAGGGCGGCAACATGGGCAACAGCGGCTCTGTGGCCTGGCAGTTTGACAAAAAAGGCATCATCCAGGTGAGCAAAAACACTTCTGAAGCCCAGGAAGCTGCCATTGAGTTTGGTGCAGAGGACATCGAGGAGAACGAGGACGGCACCCTCACGGTGTACACCGCCCGTGCAGATTTGTTCACGGTCTCTGAAGGCCTCTCTGGTGCCGGTTTCGATGTCACCGAGGCCAGCCTGCAGAACATTCCCCAGAACACCGTGGCCCTCTCTGCAGAAGATGCCGAGAAGCTGATGGTGCTGATCGAGGCTTTAGAAGACCTTGACGATGTGCAGACCGTGACCTCCAACGCAGATTTCAGCGCTCTGGAAGAGTAAAAAACTTGCTGTTCAGGCCGGACATGGGTCCGGTCTTTTTGTTTTGTGCCGGTTTTGTGCCCGTTCTGGGCCAGGGGATGCTCTCATGCAGCACTGCACGGTTTACATTCCACACAGCCCCGGACAGGTACAATGGCATGGACTCTGAATGCAACATCCACACAGGACGCTTTCAGATGTGATGTCTTCAAGACCATCTTGCCTTTCTGCAACAGATGCAACAGAACAGGCAGGATCTGAATCCACAGGAGTACGCATGTTCACCCAGGCTGTTCGCTTTGACAATGGTCCCAAACTCCACCCGATGTCCACCGAGACGCTGTACCCGGTGAATTCCCATGTGATTGTCCAGTCCAGACGTGGTCTGGAAGTGGCGCTGGTGCGTACAGAACACCAGGACACCCCCCGGCGTGACCATGGGGGCAGCATCCTGCGCTCTGCCACCCCGGAAGACCTGCAGGCCCGTGAAGAAAACCAGAAACGGGCCGAGGAGGTCAAGTGGTACCTGCGCGCCAAGGTGCGTGCCCGCAAATTGCCCGTCAAGATCGTGTCCGTAGAATTCACACTGGACCAGTCCCTGCTGACCATGGCCTACAGCGCAGAAGAAAGGGTGGAACTGTCCAGCCTGATTGCCGACCTCCGGCACATCACCCCTGCCAAGGTGAATTTCTTTGCGGTGGGTCCCAGAGAGCAGGCCGCCACCCTGGGCGCACTGGGCATGTGTGGTCGGGAGTCCTGCTCCAGCACCCACCTGCAGGAGTTTGCTCCGGTAAGCATCCGCATGGCCAGAGACCAGCAACTTCCCCTCAACCCGGAAAAACTTTCCGGTCCCTGTGGGCGTTTGCTGTGCTGCCTGCAATATGAACACGAGATGTACCAGGAACTGCTCTCAGAACTGCCCAGGAAGAACGCCAAGATGTGCCACACCGAATCCGGGGCCTGCGGCAAGGTGGTCAAACTGAGTCCCCTCAGGGGCACCCTGGAACTGCTGACCGAAGACGGCAGCATGATTGAAGGCAAACCCGAGGAGTTCAGCAAGCTGTGATGGATTTCGGGACCATTGACGCCTGGGGCTGGTTGCTGGTTGCCGGGGTGATGGTTTATCTGGCTTTTGCAGTGCTCTCAAAGTTTGCAGAGGCCAGCATCCGGTTTGTGCTGGCAGGCATCCTGGCTTTTCTGGCCTACTGGCAACCCGATTTCTGGTGGCTGGGCGTGCTGGGACTGGCCCAGGCCCTGCTTTTGCTGTTCATTCACTGGCGGGTGATTTATGGGCATGACCACCTGCAAAACTGGATCCGTCTGGGGGTGTTCACGCCTGCACTGCGCACCCATTTCGAGCGTTTGTGGTTGCAGTGGCGGGGCCTGAGGCAGCTTCCCCTGCCAGAGCATCCCCTGCGGGGAGACATCCAGCACCTGCTGCACAACGCCAGCATGCAGAGCCTCAGGGAGAACCTGCAGCCTGCGTCTTCGCTGGACACCCTGACTTCCCTGCTCTCCCCTGACCCGGCAGAAACCTACGCCGCTTCCCGGAAACTCAAGCTGGATTCCGGTTACTGGGTGGGGCGGGCGATGTTCTTGCAGGGCCAGCAAACCCAGGACAATGTGAACCTGCAACTGGGAGCGCAGCGCATGCTGTCCAGCCTGAACGTGCGGGAGGATCTGTTCGCCTGGAAACTGCTGGACGCAGAGGCTTTGCTGTCTCCTTACGGACTGAACCTTCGGGAGGCTTTTCTGGCCCGCACCCAGAACACCCCGGCCACTTTTGCTTTGCTGGGCATCATCGGATTGTTCTTTTTGTGGGAACTGGAAGCAGGTGCCCTGAACAGCCCCTCTGCCCTCTATGATCTGGGAGGCAACCTGCGTTCCCAGACCCTGCAAAGCGGAGAGTACTGGCGGCTGGTCACCAGCATCTTCCTGCATGGCTCCTGGCTGCATGTGGGCCTGAACAGTTTTTATTTGCTGCAGATGGGCCGTGAGGTGGAGCGCAAGATTGGTCCCAGTGCCCTGATCTTTGCTTTTGTGCTGTCCGGGGTGGTGGGCAGCGTGTTCAGTTCCCTGCTGGGCACAGGAAATGCTGTTTCCATTGGGGCCAGTGGTGGGCTTTTTGGACTGGTGGCCCTGGAGTACACCCTGACCCGTGGCAACCTGCAACAGCGTTTGCGCAAGCTGCAGGCCAATCTGGGATCTTTGCTGACCATGTTCCTGATTGGCTTTCTGATCCCCAACATCGACAACTGGGCCCACCTGGGCGGTCTGGTGACCGGTTTGCTGCTGGGCCTGAGTTACCGTGCACCCAGCCGCACAGAACAGGCCATGATGGGTCTGATTTCTACAGGGATCATTGCCTGGGGCGTCATCAGTCTTTTGATGTCAAGATAACCACTTTTCTGAATTCAACCCACCGATGCAAGGTTCTGATCGGTGGGTGTGCTTTTGCACCATTGACAGCCGGGCTGCAAAAGCACAAAATGTAAGTAAGCACTTGCTTGCATACAGGAGGCCTCCATGCCCGCCATACAGACCGAAAACCTCAGCAAAAAATACCGCACCCAGGAAGTGGTCAAAAACCTCAACCTCACCGTGCCAGAAGGCATTGTGTTTGGCTACCTGGGACCCAACGGAGCAGGCAAGACCACCACCATTCGCATGCTTTCTGGTGTGCTGGCCCCCACCAGTGGCACAGCCACCATTGCAGGCGTGTCCCTGAAGCGCCCCGAGGACATCAAGGCCCGAATCGGGTATGCCAACCAGGCAGCCAGCGTCTACACCGACCTGACCGTCGAGGAAAACCTCAAATTCAAGGCAGGCATGTACCTGAAACCCCAGGACATCCCTGCAGCAGTGCAGCGCACCGTGAAACTCCTGAAACTGGAACCTCACCTCAAAACCCTGGCAGGCTCGCTTTCTGGAGGCTGGAAACAGCGGCTCTCCATTGGCACAGCCATCATTCACAGCCCGAAAATTGTGTTTCTGGATGAGCCGACCGCCGGACTGGACCCCATCGCCAGACGGGAACTGTGGGATGGCATCTACGACCTTGCCAAGGCAGGAACCACCGTCTTTGTGACCACCCACTACATGGATGAAGCCGAGCGCTGCCACGAAATCGCCCTGATCCACTCTGGCCTGATTCTGGCCCAGGGCACCCCGGAACAGCTCAGGAACAACCTGCAGGGCCACCACTACGAACTGGAACCCGAAAACCTGATGCAGGCCCTGGAAAAAACCAAAACCCTGGGGTTGCAGGATGCCTGGATCACCGGCAGCAACTTGCGGGTCAGCAGCAAGGAGCCCCTCGGTCCTGAAACCCTGCAGCAGCTTGGGAAAAACGCCAGACGGGTGTCTCCCACCCTGGAAGATGTCTTTGTCTCACTGGCAAGGGAGGTCCGCAAATGAGCCGCATCCTGGCCCTGGCCAACAAGGAGTTCCTGCAGATCCGGCGCGACCATGTGCTGCTCAGGCTGATCATCCTGCTCCCGGTGGTGCTCCTGATCCTGTTCGGGTACGCCCTCAACACCTCCCTGAAAAACATTCCCCTCAGCGTGGTGGACCATTCCTCAGACCGGGTGAGTGCCATCTTCCTGAAGTACTTCACCGAAGAGAACCGCTTCAGGCTCATCCCGACCAGCACGGTAGAAGCTGCTCTGCAAGAGGTCAAAAACGGCAAAACCCACGGCATTCTGGAGGTGGAAGAAGGTGCACTGAAAGCCCTCAGGGACAACAAACCCATCAAATTCACTTTGAGGATTGATGGGTCTGACCCCCAGATCACCGCACAGATCCGGGCACAGGCCAGTGCCTCCATGCAGGACTTCACCAAAAAAGCCCTGGCTGGACGCGCCCTCACCGAGAACATCAGTGCCCCTGTGGAACCCACCTTTGAAACCCTCTACAACCCCGACAACCGCACAGCCGTTTTCATGGTGCCAGGAATTGTGGGCCTGATTCTGGCCCAGATCACCACCCTGCTCACCTCCATCGGGGTGGTGCGGGAACGCGAGGTGGGCACCCTGGAATCCCTGATTGCCACCCCCATCCGGCCTTCAGAAGTGATTCTGGGCAAGATGCTTCCCTACTTCATTCTGGGTCTCTTTGATGCAGCCCTGATTCTGGCCCTGGGACACTGGGTGTTCGGGGTGCCCCTGGTGGGCAATCTGGGCCTGATTGTTCTGGCGGCTTTCCTGTTTGTGCTGGTGTCTCAGGGCATCGGGATCCTGATTTCCAGCAGTGCAAAAACCCAGGTGCAGGCCATGTTTGGCTCCTTTGCCATCCTGTTTCCCAGCATCTTCCTTTCGGGAATGCTCTTCCCCATCGAGGGCATGAACCGCTTCTTCCAGGCCCTCAGTTACGCCGTGCCCCTCAAGTACTTCCTGGAAATCATGCGTGGAGTGATGCTGAGGGGCACCGGACTGGACAGCCTGTGGCTGCAGTTCACCTGCCTGAGCATCTTCGCTGTGCTGATGGTTCTGCTGGCCAGCCTGCGTTTCAGAAAAACCCTGTAAGCCCTCACTTCTCCCCATCAAAGCAAAGGCAGCGGTGCATGTCCTGCTGCCTTCCCGCTCTTTTCTGGCCTCCTGCATCTCCTCTTGCTGGATTGTGTACTGTAAGAGCTGCAAAACCGGGATAGAATGCTCCCAGCATCACCCTTCACCGCCATGACCAGACCCGACACCCACAACCGAATCCTGGACGCTGCCCTGGACTGCATCTTCGAGATGGGCCTCACCGGGGTGACCAC
Source organism: Deinococcus roseus (assembly GCF_014646895.1). NCBI lineage: Bacteria > Thermotogati > Deinococcota > Deinococci > Deinococcales > Deinococcaceae > Deinococcus > Deinococcus roseus. The sequence continues at coordinate 98,690 of NZ_BMOD01000006.1, read as the reverse complement.
CAAGGCCATTGCTGCAAAAGCAGGGATCAACGAGGTCACCCTGTTCCGGCGTTTCGGCAACAAAACCAACCTGCTCAAGGCCGTGATCTCTCGCGAAGCCGAACAGGTCGCTTCACACGACATCCGCTACACCGGAAACCTGGAAGATGACCTGGGTCGTGTGGTCACAGGCTACATCGAACTGGTGGAACGCAGACCCGGCCTCATCAACGTGCTGATGTCCGAACTGCCCAGACATCCCGAACTGATGGAAGCCTTTGAAGCTCCCCTCGGCATCCTGCAAAGCGGCATGGGCATGGTCCTGCGTTACCAGATGGAAGGAAAACTGAGACCCGAGCATCCTTTCCAGACGGCTGTTTCCCTGATTGCTCCCATCATTGTGATGGCGATTGCCCAGCGGTTGCTGCCCCCGGAGTTCCCACGCCCACAGGTCAACCCTGTTGAGATCGTGCAAAACTTCCTGCAAGGCCGCCAGAACCCCTCCCCAGAAGCCCAGCATTAAGCCTGATCAACTACCCCCGCACATCTTGCAAGCTCAAAAAAACCATGCTATTATTCCCCTTGCCTCAGGCATGGGTCCTTAGCTCAGTTGGTAGAGCATGCGTCTCCAAAACGCAGGGTCGTAGGTTCGAGTCCTTCAGGGCCCGCCAAACCACTCCTCCTTCGGGAGGGGTTTTTTTTGCTCCCCAGTCCCTCAGGCATGCCCAGAACATGCGTCTCCACCCCAACAACCGGTGCAGGGTCGCAGGTTCGAGTCCTTCAGGGCCCGCCAAACCACTCCTCCTTCGGGAGGGGTTTTTTTGCGCCAATATCAAGAAATCATGTAGGGGCGAGGCATGCCTCGCCCTTCCCCTGACCCCCATCAAACCTATTGCCCATCGGCACCCTGCAGAAAAATCCCCGAATACAAAATGATGCGCACTTTTTCACACATGTGTTTGAGCATGGTCAGGTGCTGCTCTCTGGGAAGCGTTCGGTCCACAGAGGTCAGGTAGATCAGGGGAAGGCCCATCATGGTTTTGACCAGCATGACCGGGTCCATGGCACTGTGGATGTAGCCCTGCTGGATGGCTTTTGCCAGCACCAGACAGGCATTGCGGGTGCCTGAGATGGGACGGTCCGGCAGCTGAAAAATGGGGTGACCTTCGGCCATTTCCCAGGTGATGAGTTTGAGTTTCTGAGGGTCGGTCAGCCAGTCGGAGAACACCCATTCCAGAGAGCGGTCAATGAATTCTTCCAGGCGTTCACGGGTGAGGTCGCCTTCCAGGTACTGGTCCGGGCGCACGTTTTCGTAATAGCGGTGGTCGCTGGTTTCGCGCATTTTGTCCACGACCACGCTGTAGAGGCCTTCTTTATCGGTGAAGTACTGGAAGATCAGGCTCTTGTTGTAACCCGCTTTGCGGGCAATGTCGTCCACCCGTGCACCGGCAAATCCAGCCTCGGCGAACACCTCTGCTGCAGCTTGCAACAGGGCCTGGCGGGTGTGTTCTGCATTTCGGGTTCTGGAGGGTTGTTGGGCAGTCATAGACACTTTCTGAGCGAAAGAAGGGATTTCTGCAAAGGTTCTCCCCTGCATTGTACCCGAGGGTGCTCTGGGTGTTTGACTCGGGCTTCACCATCATATACCATCTAACCAGTTGGTTAGGAGGAAACATGACCACCCTGATGAATGCTTCTGCTGTTCCCCAGATGCCCGGTGTTCCCGTGCTGGGCAATGCCCCTGAATTTCGCAAAGACCCGATTCAAACCCTGGCAAACGGTTTTAACAGATATGGAGATGTGGTGCGCTACCAGATTGCCCAGATTTCCATTTACGGCATTTCCAACCCTGAGCTGGCCCAGCAGGTGCTGGTGGACCGCAGCAAAGAATTCCTGAAAATGGAACGTCCAGGGAAACCTCCTGTGGGTCTGGGACTGGTGGGCCGAAATGGGCTGGTCACCAACCCCAGCACCGAATCCTGGCTGATCCAGCGGCGCATGATGCAGCCCACCTTTCACAAAGCTCGACTGGCCAGCATGGGGCAGAAAATGGCGGATGCCGTTCAGGAGATGCTACAACGCTGGGAAAGCAGCACTGCACCCCTGGACATGGATCAGGAAATGCTTTATGTCACCATGGACATCATCACCCGCACCATGTTCAGCAGCGACATCCACAGCAGTGCAGGGCAGGCGGCACACGCCTCTGGTGTGGCCCTTCATTTCGCATCCAGAAGGATCGTCAATCCTTTGAAACTGCCCCTCAAACTGCCCCTGCCCAGCCATCTGGAATTTCACCGGGCCATGGCGACCCTGGACCGCATCATTTTCAAATTGATTGAAGACAGACAACCCCACATCGGAAAACATGGAGATCTGCTGGACATGCTACTCGAGGCACGCGACGCAGACACCGGAGAAGGCATGTCCGTGCAGCAACTTCGGGATGAACTGGTCACCATTTTCGTGGCTGGACATGAGACCACCGCACACTCGCTGGCCTGGACCTGGATGCTGCTGGGACAGCACCCGGAAGTGGTTCAGCGCATCCATGCTGAGCTGCAAAGCGTTGTGGGCTCCCGGATGCCTACAGCTGCAGATTTGCCAGCCCTGGTTTACACCACCCAGGTCTTTCAGGAAGCCATGCGCCTCTATCCTGCAGCACCCCTCATTCCCCGCCGCATTGAGCAGGACACCCACATGGGATCCCATGTCCTGCAGGGCAATTCACGGGTGCTGACCTGTGTGCGCAACATCCACAGGCACCCGGACTTCTGGGAAAACCCAGAACGTTTTGATCCAGAGCGCTTTGGGGCCGGGCAGGAAAAACGCCACCGTCTGGCCTTCATGCCTTTTGGTGCCGGAGCAAGAATGTGCATCGGGAACAACCTGGCCATGATGGAAGCTGTGCTGATTCTGGCCTCTGTATTGCAGAAATTTGACCTGCAACCTCTGCCCGCAGGCAAAATTGGCCATGAGTTTGCTGTCACGTTGCGGCCAAAACAGCCCATCTTCATGCGGGCACAAAGACGGGCTGAGCTGTGAGGGTTTATGGTTATTTCAGGGTGCAGTTCTCGTAAACGTCGATCTGGTTGGTGCGGGCATCCGGGGTGCGGCTTCCCGTGTCAGAGTAGGCCCACACCAGCCCGTTGAAGGAGCCCACCTTGGCAGCACTGCCCACCACCACTTCTCTGGGAGCACGTGCACTGGCATACTTGGTGGGCACAGGCTTGATGCTGTTCAGGCTGAACAGGGCATTGTAGTAACCCTTGTCAAAACCCAGGTTCTCGCTGTCCTTGGCAAAAGTCACTTCACCGCTGTTGTAGTTGTTGGATGCAGGATCAGAAAGCACGATGTGGGCTTCTTTGAAGTTGCCCGTGTAGTTGAAGCCAATGGTGACCTGGGTGGAGGTGGGCACACCATTGAGGTTCTCACAGGCCACCGGAACCTTGTTGCCCACTGGCGCAAACTCGGTGGTGTAGAACTCGGTTTTGGCATTCTGGTTGGTGAGGACAAGGCGCAAATCACTGGACAGGGTGCAACCCACCAGGGCTGCAGGTAAAATCAGAGCAAGCATCTTTTTCATGCCTCTTATTTTTCTGCATGTGCGCCTTCATTGAGTGAAAGACCCTGAGATATGAATTAAGAAAATTCAGTTTCAGAAAAAGAAAAACAAAAGAAAGCCTTGGTTTTCTCAACAGTTTGACTTCAGGAGAAAAAAACCGCAAGATGACTTGCTTTTTGACGGCAATTCATCACACAATCGAACATGCTTGCTGGTCAGCGGTTCATGTCTTCCATCTTCTTGAGGATGATGGGCAACATGACCAGTTCCACAACACCAGCACCCACGATCAACCAGCCTGTGTTGTCTCCTGAGATCAGAAAAAACAGGCCAAGCACAATGATGGCCACTGCTCCTGCAACCATGAAGATTTTACGCATGGATTTGTTCTGCATGCTTCCAGTCTAACGGTTTGTCAGCACCCTTCGATTTGGGGTGTCTGAACGCCAGGGTTCAGGGCAAGGTCACTCTTTGCGGTCAAACTGGCCCAGAAAAAACGCCCTGTAAATGAATTCCTTGGAAGGCACCTGTCTGGCTTCATAGGCTTCAAAAAGCCCGGTCTGGTCGTAGGGAATGCGCTTGTGGGTCACCTGATACTTGCCTTCTTGCACTTCCAGCAGGGTGTAATTGGCAACGGGCTCGGTGTGGCAGCCCAGAGAGCCAGGATTGAGGTATCTGGCCTTGCCCTGCAGATCAGAAAACGGGTGGTGGTGCCCGTAAAACAGCACATCAGGATGGTGCTCTTGCAGAATGTCCTGAAACAGTTCATCCAGCACTTCTGGTGTGGGATGCCCAATGAATTTTTTGAACCTGGGATTCCCCAGGCCGTCTTTTTCTTCGCGCAGGGGGTAATGGATCATGCTGATCCTCACCCCTTCTTGCACTTCATGGCGCTGGTATTCCCAGCGGGACATGATGCCCTTGTAGGCCGGGGTCAGTTGCCGGTGCGCCCAGCGGGTGTGGATGTACTCTCCAACGCTCATCCACATGGGACGGTTTTCCAGGCCCAGCGCGTACCACTGGTCGTGGTTGCCCATGATGAAACGGATGTTGGGGGTGGCCAGCAACAGTTCCACGGTTTCTCTGGGGTACGGTCCAATCCCGATCACATCCCCCAGGCAGTAGATCTGCTTGCAGCCCTCTTTCTGGATGTCAGAAAACACTGCCCTGAGTGCGGGCAGGTTGGCGTGAACATCCGTGACGAAAGCAAGTTTCATAATGTTTGTCTGATCCTAACACGATGATATAACAGGCATATGTGGATCTCCTCGCTGAAATTTGATGACCTGACCATCGAGTGGTTTGTGACCGGGCCTTTGCAGGAAAATGCCTACCTGGTTCATGACGCCCTCTCCAATGCTTTTCTGATCGATCCAGGCGCAGATGCCCCCGAAATTCTGGCGGTCGTTCAGGAAAAAGCCCTGAATGTCAGGGCCATTTTGCTGACCCATGCGCACTTTGATCACATTGGAGCGGTGCAACCCATCCGGGAGGCCCTGAAGATTCCGGTGCACCTGCATGACGCAGACCTGACCATCTTCCAGAATGCAGCCCTCTCTGCTGCCCGCTGGAACCTGCCGCTGGAGCAACCTGCTGCCCCGGATGCCAGCCTGCATCATGGACAGGTCATTGAAGCCGGAGCCATCCAGCTGGAGGTGCGCTTCGTGCCCGGTCATGCTCCGGGACATGTGGTGTTTGTGGGAAGTGGTTTTGTGCTGGCTGGAGACACCCTTTTCAAGGGCAGCATCGGGCGCACGGATTTGCCCGGAGGCAACCACGCCTTGCTGCTGGAGAAAATTCGGGGTGAGCTGCTGACCCTGGCAGATGAAACCGTGGTGCTTTCAGGGCACGGAGACAAAACCACCATTGGGCTGGAGCGCCTCAGAAACCCCTTTCTTTCCTGAAACCCAGCCACCTGCGGACTTCCTGACACAGCCTTGACGTTGAAGAGAAGAATACAAAGAGATGACAAACATTGTGCTGATTGAAGACGAACGGACCGTGCGGGATGTGGTGCAATTCCACCTGGAGCGGGCGGGGCTGAGTGTCACCAGCTTCAGTGAGCCCAATCCCGCCTGGAACGCACTTGCCAAGGCGGACCTCTTGATCCTGGACTGGATGCTGCCCCAGGAGCCGGGCATCAGTGTGCTCAGGCGCATCCGCCAGAACCCTGATCTGAAACACCTGCCCATCCTGATGCTCACTGCCCGTGCTTCTGAAGTGGACCGGGTGGAGGGACTGGAATCCGGTGCAGACGATTACCTGACCAAACCTTTCTCTGCTGCAGAACTGGTGGCACGGGTGCGGGCCATCCTGCGCAGATTGAACACCCAGCAAGCCGGGGGCAAACTGCTCAATGGCCAGCTCACCATCGATCTGGATGCTGCCGAGGTGTTGCTGGAAGGCCAGCGTCTGGAACTCACCCGCCGTGAATTTGATTTGCTGGCTTTCCTGGCCCAGAACCCCGGACGGGTGTATTCCAGGGGGGATTTGCTGGACAAGGTGTGGGGACCGGATTTTCTGGGCGGAGAACGCACCGTGGACCAGCACATCACCCAGCTCAGGTCGCACCTCAAAGAAGACCTGCACGAGCCCCGTTTCATTGAAACCGTGCGGGGCAAGGGGTACCGCATGCGCCAGCATGCGAGTGCCTGAAACAGGATTGAGGCACAATGGTGGTCATGCACAGGGCCTCTGACGAACAAAGGGTGCTGGACGCCTTGCCCCAGGCCATCATCCTGCACGACCAGGGCAAGGTGCTGTTCCTGAACCGGGCCGCCCGTGAGTTGTGGCACGTGGAAAACCACACTGCAAAAGGCAGGCGCATCATTGAGGTGCTCAGGAGGCACACCCTGGATGAACTGGTGGAAAAAGGCGGTGAGCTCGAACTCCTGATCGGAGGCCGGGAACTGCTGTGCCGCAGCACCCCTGGTGCCCTGATCTGCGAGGACATCACCGAGAAAAACCAGGCCCAGCGCGAACTGCGGGAAGTGATGGCCATCCTGTCCCATGAGTTTCGCACCCCGGTGGCAGGCATCATGGGGGTGCTGGAAGCCCTGCAATACGACCTTCCTGAAGAAATGCGGGACAATTTTGTGTCTCAGGGTCTGCTGGAAACCCGGCGCCTCACCCGTCTGGTGGAAGACATGACCGTGGGTTTCCGGGTCAGCAACCTGCGGGATGTGTCCTTTAAAGATGTGACCGGACGGGCAGAAAAACTTCTGCAGCCTGAACTCTCCCGCAACAAAGTCACTTTGCTGGTGGAAGGAGAAAACACCCTGCTGCATGCCGACGCAGACAAGCTTTTGCAGGTGGTGCTCAATCTGGCCGAAAACGCCATCCGTTACGGCCCCAACCCTGGAACCATCGTGCTGAAAGCCACCCCCGAAGAAAAACAGGTCTGGATCAGTGTGCTGGACGAGGGACAGGCTTTGCAGGACTACGAGGTGATTTTCAAACCCCACCAGCGTGGCCCCAGCGCCAAAGGGTATGGCAGTGGAATGGGCCTTTACATCATCCGTTCCATTGCAGAATCCTGGGGAGGGGTGGCAGAAGGGCGTTACAGGAAAGACCCCACACAACCGTTCAGTGGCAACGAGTTCAGGGTGTCTGTACCGCTGTAAGGTACCGGCATCCTTTTTTGACAGCCCGTATAATCGAGGCATTGGAGGGTGTATGCGCGATACGTTTGAAGCCCAGTTGCAGCAGGTGGTCACCGGAACCTTAACCATGCTGGCCAAAGTGCGGGTGATGCTCACCCAGGCCCACGACGTGCTGGTGGACCGCCAGACCGATTTGCTCCCGGTGGTCACTGCAGCCGACAAAGAAATTGACCAGCTGGAAACCCAGATTGAAGAACAATGCCTGAAGCTGATTGCCCTGCAATCACCGGTCGCCCGCGATTTGCGTCTGGTGGGCACCTTCATGAAAAACCTCTCGGACATTGAGCGCATGGGCGATTACGCCGTGCACGTGGCCGAAGATGGAGCCATCCTGGCCCAGGAGCCTCCCCTCAAGAAATACGTCAATCTGGCCCAGATGATCTCCAGGCTGGACCAGATGCTGGAACTGATTCAGAAGGCCATCCAGAACCGTGACCTCAGCATCTCCCAGCAGGTGCTGGAAATGGACAACGAGGTGGATGAACTCTACGAGCAGACCCAGCGCGAACTGGTCACCTACATGATCGAAGACCCCCGCACCATCACCAAGGCCATGACCCTGATGCGGGTCGGACGCTCTTTAGAGCGCTTCGGGGACCACATCGAGAACATTGCAGAACGCCTGGAATACTGGGTGACGGGGCACAGGCACGAATCTTCGAATGCCCAATGAGGTGCTGAACCCCTTGTTGAACCCTGTGCTGAACAGAATGCTGAAAATCCTTGCGCTGGTGTGCCTGATGTCCACCAGCGCATTCGCTTTGCGGGTGGCTGGACTGAAACCCTGGGCTGGAACAGCAGAATACGTGTCCATGGGTGCACTGGACGCCCAGAAAGAGGTCTTTTCAGGACGGGCCGATGTGGCTCTGGTGCGCACCCCCATGAAAACCCCGAAAGGTGCAGGCAAGGCCCTGTTTTATCCGGTGTCGGTCTTTCCAGTGGTGGTGGCCTACAACCTGCCCGTGGACCTGACCCTCACGCTGGAGGAGGTCTGTGATGTTTTTTCAGGTCGCATTCTGGAATGGTCCTCGCTCAGACCAGATTTGCCCAGGCTGCCCATTTTCAGTGTGGTGAGGCTGGAACCCAATTCTGCAAGCTGGGTGCTGTCCCAGACTTGCATGGGCATCAATGCCAGGTTCAAAAAAATTGGCATGAAAAGCAACTGGCAGGCCGAAAGCACGTTAAAGGTCAAAACCCTGCAAGAACAACAAAAAGCCATGGGCCAGACGGGAACCTTCAGCATCTTTGTGCCAGAAAATTTGCCGGAAGGGCTGCGCACGGCAAAGCTGAAAAGCTGGGATCTGGACCTGGGTCCCGAGAACCTGGGATATGGGTATGCAGCCAACCCTGAGGAAGAACCCTTTGCAGGTCCTTTCCAGCCCCTGCCGCCCGTGAATGAAGTGCAGGTTTATCCCTTGAGGGGCGTGGTCTGGGCCATGGTGATGCAAGAGCAGGCTTACCGGAACCGCAGCAAGGAACAGGCCCGAGAATTGCGTGATCTGCTGTACTCTCTCAGCATCACCGCTGGACCAGGACAGGCCCTTATGCCTCAGGAATGGGTGAAGGTGCCCAGGCTGTATTACAACGGCAAGCCGTTCTGGTGATGGGTTTTATTCCACCTTCAAAACCACCTTTCCCAGCACCTGCCGGGCTTCCAGCAACTGGTGGGCTTCTCTGGCCCGGTCCAGCGTGAGCACATGGCCCACCACCGGCTGCAATTTGCCTTCCTGCAAAAACTGCAGGATCCTGTATAAATCTGCTTTGGAACCCATGGTGGAGCCCAGGATGCTGAGTTGTTTGAAAAACACCCAGTTGAGGGGGGTCATGGCCTCGGTGCCGCTGCTGGCCCCGCAGGTGACCAGCCGGCCTCCCCATTTCAGGCTTTTCAGGCTGTGTTGCCAGTTGTCGGCTCCAGTGTGGTCAAAGACCACCTCTGCACCTTCACCCTGGGTCAGTCCCTTGATGGCCTGCACCTGATCGTCGTGTGCAGAAAGCACCTCGTCTGCACCCAGTTTGAGGGCCAGGGCGCGTTTTTCTGGTGTGCTTGCCACAGCAATGACCCTGGCCCCGGCCAGTTTGCAGAACTGGATCAGGTTGACACTGACCCCACTGGCTGCAGCCAGCACCACAGCGGTTTCCCAGGGTTGGATCCGGGCACGCTCAAAGACCATCTGATATGCGGTCAGGGCTGCCAGGGGAACAGAGGCCGCCGCGATGGGGTCCATGCCTGCAGGCATCTGCAAGACGTTGGCCCTGGGAACAGCAATGTACTGTGCGTACCCTCCCCAGCGGTGCTCTCCCAGAATCTGGTAGTGGTGGCACAGGTTGTCATGCCCGGAAAGGCAGCGTTCACAGTGGCCGCAGGACACGCCAGGGTTCAGCATCACTTTGCTGCCAATGGGCACATCCTGCACCCCTGCTCCCACAGCCACCACCTCTCCTGCAATGTCAGAGCCCAGAAGGTGTGGGAGGGGAAGTTTTGGGCTGGCCACCCCTTTTCTGACCCACACATCCAGATGATTTAAAGCCACGGCCTGCACCCGAATGAGCACCTGTCCGGGATGAAGTTCCGGAAGGGGAAGTCGGGTGGATCGCAGGTTTTCAGGGCCTCCTCTGCCTGTCAATGCCATGCTGTGCATGCTGGCCGGGATTTTGATGCTGTCTGGTGGGGTCATGTCAGGTCCTTTCCTGCTGTTTTTTGCAAGCTGATTTTTGCTGTGTGTTTTTTGCAATCTGTTTTCAGCAATTCTGTCATAATTTGTGTACAGACCATCGTTGTGCTTGCCAGGCTGTCTTCTGTCTGAAAGCCCAGAACACCGATCTTTTTGGACAGAACGGGAGCACCTTCCTTTCCAGGGAACTGTACAGGTTCCCGCAAACTCGCTATACTTGGTTCAAACGTATACCTGGTACAAAAAGAGAGCACGAGGTTCCCCCATGACCCAAAAACCCTGGTTTGCCCATTACGAAAAGGGTGTGCCCCACGGTGTGGAGATTCCCTCCATGCTGTTGCACGACCTCCTCATCCAGTCTGCCCAGAAATACCCCAAACGGGTGGCCGTCCATTTCATTGGCTACACCCTGACCTATGAACAGCTGCTGGAACAGGCCCGGCGCTTTGCCCACTCCCTGCAATCCTGGGGGGTCAAAAAGGGAGATCGGGTAGCCATCATGCTGCCCAACTGCCCACAGCAACTGGTGGCCTTCTTCGGGGCCAGCCTGGCTGGAGCCATTGTGGTGAACACCAGCCCACTGTATGTGGCCCGTGAACTGCAGCACCAGCTTCAGGACAGCGGCTCAGAAACCCTGGTGATCCTCAACAGCTTCTTTCCCCGCTACCAGGAAATTGAAGGGCAATCTCCGGTGAAACGGGTGATCGTCACCACCATTGCAGATGCCCTTCCTTTTCCCAAAAACATGATCTTTCCCATGCTGGAAAAGAAAAAGAAATCATGGGTCGAGGTCAAACCCACCGAGAAAGTCAAGAAATTCCCGGACCTGCTGAAACACCACAACCACAATGTGCAGCCCGTGGACCTCAAACCCGAAGATGTGGCCCTCCTGCAGTACACCGGAGGCACCACCGGAACCCCCAAAGGGGCCATGCTGACCCACCGCAACCTGGTGGCCAACTGCATCCAGGCCAAATCCTGGCTTCCAGATTTGCAGGAAGGCAAAGAGGTCTCACTGGGGGCCATTCCTTACTTCCACGTGTATGGCATGACCGCGAGCATGAACCTCTCCATTGCCATCGGGGCCACCATTGCCCTGATTCCCAACCCCCGCGACATACCCATGGTTTTGAAGACCATTGACCGCATGAAGCCCAGCATCTTTCCAGGGGTGCCCACCCTCTACAACGCCATCAACAACCACCCGGACACCCCCAAACACGACCTGACCAGCATCAAGGCCTGCATTTCCGGCAGTGCAGCGCTTCCCGTGGAAACCGCGCGCACCTTCCAGCGCATCACCCAGGGGGCCAACCTGGTGGAAGGCTACGGCCTCACCGAAACCAGCCCGGTGACGCACGTGAACCCTGTGTATGGAGAGCACCGGGAAGGCTCCATCGGGGTGCCCCTGCCTGGAGTGGATGCCCGTGTGGCGGATGAAAACGGCAAAGAGCTTCCTCCGGGAGAAATCGGGGAACTGATTGTCTCTGGTCCCAACATCATGCTGGGGTACTGGGAAAGACCTATTGAGAGCCAGCAGGTCCTGAAGGTGCTGGATGGTCAGACCTGGCTGTTCACCGGAGACATGGCCACCATGGACCCGGACGGTTATTTCCGCATTGTGGACCGCAAAAAAGACGTGATCATCACGGGCGGCTTCAACGTGTATCCCAGAGAAGTGGAAGAGGTGCTTTACACCCACCCGGACATTCAGGAAGCTGCTGTATTGGGCGTGCCTGATCCTTACCGGGGTGAAGCGGTCAAGGCTGTGGTGGTGCTCAAGATGGGCAAATCCATCAGCCCTGAAGAACTGAAGCAATACTGCCGGAAAGAGCTGAGCCCTTACAAAGTCCCCCGCGAAATCGAGTTCAGAACCGAGCTTCCCAAGACTGCCGTGGGGAAAATCCTGCGCCGGGCGCTTGCGGAAAGCCAGGAGGCTCCACAAAACAGCTGAACTTGCATGCCTCTGAAGAAAGGTCTACCATGATGCTTAGCAGTCAGCAGTGAAAACAGAACTGTGAGCTCCAGAACAGGCACCCCAGACCAGTGGCGTGTTAGGCTGTAAGTGTCAGACTTCCATCTCGAGGCAGCGACCCATGAAAAGCTACAAGATCCTAGTTGCAGACGACGAAACCAGCATTCGCACCATGCTTGAGATGATCTTGTCCGCTGATGGTCACGAAGTGATCAGCGTCAGCGATGGTCGTGAGACCCTGGAATACCTCAAGAACAACACCCCGGACGCCATTCTGCTCGACGTGCGCATGCCAGACATCAGCGGTCTGGAGATATGCAGCCGGGTCAAGCGTGTCTCGCGCCTCAAGGGTGTTCCAGTGATCCTTCTCACCGCCATGGACGACCAGCAGACCCAGCGGGAAGCCAAACTGGCCCGTGCAGACGGCATCATCTACAAGCCCCTCAGCGGCAAGAACCTGCGCACCCGGGTCAGAAGCATCATCGAAGGCACCGCCCAGGGCTTTGAACCCGAACCCTGAACCCATAACATCAGATTTGCAGCGGGAGGACCTGTGGGTCCTCTCTTTGCGTTTCTTTGCGTTTTCATGGCATGTGTTTGCAGGGATCAGGTTCCTCACATGCTTTCACGTGCAGCATGCTTTAATGGAGGGCGTGAGTTTTTGCCGCCAGAGGAAACCGGAATGAAATTTTTCCGTGCACTTTTTGCCTTGATTTTCAGTGTGATGCTGGTGGGTCTGGGGATCCTCAGCCCTTTTGTGGTGTACTGGTTGCGCCACCTCCCGGACTACCGTGAGCTGGATTCCCTGACGCTGGGCAGCACCACCAAGGTGTATGCCCGGGATGGCAGTCTGGTGGGCATCCTGAGCCCCACCATGAGCAACGGAGGCCACATCAACCGCACCCTGGTGGACCTCGATCAGGTGAGCCCCTACATGCAGGCTTCGGTGATCACCTCCGAAGACCGCCGCTTTTTTGAGCACTATGGGGTGGATGTGCTGGGCATCCTGCGTGGGGTCTACAAAATTGTGAAAGGACAGCGCCTGGAAGGGGGTTCCACCCTCACCAACCAGGTGGTCAAGAACACCCTGCTCTCCAACCTGGCCGACAAACGCACCGAACCCGGAGGCTTGCAGCGCAAAATTCAGGAGTGGGTGCTCAGCATTCAGGTGGAGCGCTCCTTCACCAAGGAAGAGGTGCTGAACCACTACCTCAACGTGATTTACTGGGGGCGTGGGGGTCCCGTGGACATCCTGGGGGTGCATGGTGCCGCCAGGGCCTACCTGGGCAAGTTGCCCAGAGACCTGACCCTGGCAGAAAGCGTTTACCTGACCCGTCTGATTCCGCAACCTGCCCGCTACTTCCATTACAAGGAAATCCGTGGCCTGATGCGAAGCCTGCTGGACGACATGGTGGAAGATGGCTGGATCACCCCCCAGGAGCGCGATGCTGCCTGGCAGGAAAAATTGCAACCCAGAGGCTGGAAAGTCAAATACGACAACAAAGGCAACGTTCTGGAAGCCAGGCTGGTCAATGAAAAAGCCAAAAACCTCCCTTCCGTGGTGACCGAGCGTGCTCCACACTTCCTGCAGCAGGTGGAGCGCGAACTGATTGCCAAATTCGGGCGGGAAAAGGTGTACGGTTCGGGCGGCCTGAACGTCTACACCACCCTGGACCCCAAAGCCCAGGTCAGTGCAGAAAAAGCCAGCATCGAAGCCCAGGTTCCCCCTGGAGCCACCCTGGGCATGGTGATTCTGGACCCTTACACCGGAGAGGTGCTGGCCATGGTGGGTCAGAAACTCAAACCCAGTCAAGCCCCCTCAGAGTGGAACAATGCAGCGCAAGGGGCACGGCAGGTGGGCTCCAGCATCAAACCCCTGCTGTACACCACTGGCATTGAGCAGGGCATTCCGCAGTCCCACACCGAGTTTGACGAGCCCACCGATTTCGGCAACTACAAACCGCAAAACTTCGGGGGGAAATACTCTTACAAGGACCTGACCCTGCGGTGGTCGCTGGATCACAGTCTGAACATTCCCACCTTAAAACTCGCCAAGAAGGTGGGCCTCAACAACTTCATGAGCAAGTTGCGCACCATGGACCTCAATGCCCCTGATGATGTGGGCCTCAGTCTGGCCATCGGGACGCTGGAAACCAGTCCCCTGAAGATGGCTGCTGCTTACGCCACTTTTGTGAATGGAGGCATCTGGTACAGGCCCAGCTACATCCGGCGGGTGGAAGCCCAGAACGGCCAGACCCTCTTTGACAGCTGGCGTGACCGTCCCGAAAAACGCCGGGTGTTCAGTCCCCAGGTGGCTTACGTGGGCCTGGACATGATCCAGGGGGTGGTCAATGACCTGAGCCCAGAGCAGGGCAACCTGGCCTTCAAAGCCAGGATTCCCGGCTGGCAGGTGGGGGGGAAAACCGGAACCACCAACGAGCAGAAAGACCTGTGGTTTGTGGGAGTCACCCCGGTGGCTGTTGGAGCCGTGTGGGTCGGGAAACAGGAAGGAGGCGGCATGCCTGCCAACTTCTACTCAGGGACGGTCAACCCGCCCATCTGGCAGAACATGATGGCGGGGTACCTTTCCGGGAAACCTCCAGTGACTTTCGCCCAGCCTGACGGCATCACCTACAAGACCGTGGACGGGTACAAAGCTGCATTTGTGACCGAACGGGCCACCCGTGCCGTCCGACCAGACAGCGAACCCCAGGCTCCGGTCTACACCAGCGTGCAAAGCCTGCCCCAGGATTACAGCACCAGTGTGGTGGCCATTGACACCCGCACCGGAAAACTGGCAGATGAATTCACCCCTCCTGACCGCGTGAAACTGCGTCGGGTTTCCGGGGATGACACAGGATTCCTTCAATGAAACGCCTTTTTGGGGTGCTTGGCTGCCTGATGCTGGGGCTGCTGGGCTTTGGTCATGCCACCCCCAAACTGGGAAATCCTGCTCCTGAAGTGAAGCTCACCCAGCCGCTGTCAGGGCGTTATCTGGTGGCACTCTACAGCCACGATTGTGGCGACCTGACCGATTTGTGGAAAGAAGTGCTGTCCTTCAAATTGCCTGTGCTGGCCGTCAATGCAGAGGGCATCCCCAGTCCTGCTCCAAAAGAAACCCTGCTCCTGCAGGGGGAAGCAGCCACCCAGTATTCTCGCACCCTCAAAGTCACAACTTATCCGACCCTGCTGCTCATTGAAGATGGTGTGGTGGTGGGCGTGTGGGAGCCAAATGGGACCTCTATCCCTGAGCGTCTGGGCCTTCAGACCGTACAATAGGAACGCATGGCAGAACCCACCACCAGTCTCGGCGTGGCCCTTTTTGGAGGGCTGGTTTCCTTTCTTTCTCCCTGTGTGCTTCCGTTGCTTCCCTCTTACCTGAGTGTGCTGGGCGGAGGACAGGCCCCATTCAAACGTGCACTGGGCTTTGTGCTGGGGTTCTCGCTGGTGTTCATCATGCTGGGGGCCGGGGCCAGCCTGATCGGGCAATTTCTGGTGACCAACAAGATGTGGCTCAATCCGCTGAGTGGCAGCCTGATCCTGTTTTTCGGATTGGTGATGCTGGGCGTGATCCGCATTCCGGCCCTGATGGGCGATTACCGCATGGGTCTGGGACAGGCCAGCCAGTACGGCCCGGTGGTGCTGGGGGCGGCCTTTGCCCTGGGCTGGAGTCCCTGCATCGGTCCTGTGCTGGGCGGCATTCTGACCCTGGCCACCCAGCAGGGCAGCCTGAAAACCGGGGTGCTGCTCCTGAGCATGTACGCCCTCGGACTGGCCCTGCCTTTTCTGGCAGCAGCCCTGTTCTGGCAGCGCATCAACGTGCGGCACCTCAACAAATACACCCCCTACATTGAAAAAGTGGGGGGAGGCATTCTGGTGCTGCTGGGCATCCTGATCCTCACCGGAAAATTCACCGAACTGAGCCGGTTCTTCCTGGACACCATGCCCGACTGGATGGTGAAGTTATTGTAGCCGTGCAAACCCTGCAACTGGCCCGCCGTTTCGCCAGATCCTGGGTGCTCAGGGACATCTCTTTCTCTGTGGAGGAAGGTCAGACGGTGGTGCTGTTCGGAGAGAACGGTGCAGGTAAAACCACCCTGCTGCGCGTGCTGGCCGGGGTGCTCAGCCCACACCGGGGGGAGGGGCGCATCTTTGGGTATGACCTGAAAGACCAGCGCAGCGTGCGGGACCATGCTTTTTTTCTGAGCAACGACCAGGGCCTGTATGCCGACCTGACCGTGCTGGAAAACCTGAGCTTCACAGCTCAGATGTACGGGGTCAGGTCTGATTTGAAAACCATATTGCAAAGGGTGGGCCTGGAACAGGCTGGTCACAAACGCGCCAGAGAGCTCAGTTCAGGGATGCGCAAACGCGCCCTGCTGGCCCGAATGTTGCTGGCCCCCAGCCCTCTGCTCCTGATCGATGAGCCTTTTGCCAACCTGGATGAAGCCGGGAAACAGTTTGTGCTGGAAATCCTGCAAGAAGCCCAGCAGCAGAACAAGACCCTGATCTTCACCAGCCATGAACCCGCACTGGCCTTGCAGCTCACCTCTGTGCACTACACCTTAAAAGGCGGAGCTTTCGCGTGAAGCAGGCCTGGATCATTGCCCTCAAGGACCTGCGTTTAGAAGGCCGCAGCAAGGACATCCTCACCACCACGGTGTTTTTCTCTGCCCTGGTGGTGCTGATCATGGGGTTTGCCCTGGGACCGGACACCACCCGCCTGAGGGAATCTGCGCCAGGGGTGCTGTGGGCTGCCCTGGCTTTTGCCAGCATTCTGGCTGCACAGCGGGCCTTTGGCAGCGAACAGGAATCCGGTGCCCTGGAAAGCCTGCTGATGTACCCCGGAGGCCACGAATGGGTCTTTGTGGGAAAACTGCTGGCCAACTACCTGCTGATGCTGGTTCTGGCAGCAGTCACGCTGGTCACGGCCAGCCTGATTTACGACCTGCACTACACGCATCTTCCGTACCTGATTCTGACTGTGCTGCTGGGGGTGCTGGGATTCTCCATTGTCAGCGTGTTTTATGCTGCCATCACCGTGAATTTACGGGCCAAAGAGAGCCTGCTTCCGGTCCTGATGTTCCCCATTTGCATTCCCGTGGTGATTGGGGCGGTCTCGGCCACCAGGGTGCTGACCCAGAACGGCATGATGGATGAGCTGTACAGCTGGCTTCAACTGCTGGCAGGGTTCGATGTGATTTCCCTGCTGGTGGCGACTTTGCTGTTTCCCCATGCCCTGGAAAACTGAGAAACCCATGAAGTGCCGAAGCTGGACATGGGGCACCTCACCACTGTGACTTTTCATGCACAGCGGGTAGCATAATAGAGCATCCCAGAAACCCCCGCTTGCAGAGCAAATCGGAACAGGCGGATCGGGACAAATGACAGGCGCAAACCTTCGATAGTGGAGGAAGGAATGAAGGATAAAATCACCCTCGGTTTAGGTCTCCTCACCCTGCTGGGCGTTGCGGCAGGGCTGTACTTTGCCCTCACCTCTCCCCCGGATGCCAACCAGAAGGACCTGGTGCGCATCATGTACCTGCACGTGCCCAGTGCCTGGACCTCTTATATCGCTTACTTTGGCACCATGGTGTTCTCGCTGGTGTACCTGGTGGGCAAGAACCGCAAGTTTGACCGTCTGGCCTACTCCAGCGCAGAACTCGGGGTTTTGATGACCATCCTGACCCTGTTTGGCGGAAGCCTGTGGGCCAGACCCACCTGGGGTACCTACTGGGTGTGGGAACCCCGCCTGACCACCACCGCCATTGGCCTGCTGATTTACATCGGGTACTTCATTGTGCGCGGCCTGATCGAAGACCCTCACCGCCGTGCCCGTGTGGCTGCAGTGATCGGGATTGCAGGCACCCTGTACATTCCGGTCAATTACATGTCGGTGTACTGGTGGAGGTCCATCCACCAGACCCCCACCATCCAGCTGCTGGGCAAAACCCACATTGCTGCAGATCCCACCATGATTCTGGCCCTGTCGATCATGACGGTGGCTTTCACGGTGATGTATCTGTACCTGCTGCGGGTGCGTGCCACTGTGGCTGCACGGGTGGAAGCCCGCGAAGACCGCCTGCTGGAAGCTGAACTGCAGGAGAGGAGGGCCTGATGCTCATCGACTTTGTGATCTGGGTGTATGCCTTCACGTTCGTGCTGCTGATTGCGTATGTGGGCTACTGGTTGAAACAACTCAAAGACACAGAAGGTGATTTGTGACCACCCTGCCCACCGCCAGACGGCGCAAACAGAACCCCACCAAGTACCTGATCGGTCTGGTGGTGCTGCTGGGGGCCATTGGCTATCTGGTGTACGGCAACATCGGGAACAGCCTGGTGTACTTTGTGACCCCTGCAGAATACCAACAGAAAGCCAGCGAGTACGCAGGCAAAACCCTGCGCATGGGCGGTCTGGTGGTGAGTCCCGACTACAACCCGGACACCCTGGAGCTGAAATTCACCATGATGGATTCCGATGGAGTGACAAAGATTCCCGTGCAGTACAACGGCGCTTTGCCTGATCTGTTCAAAGCCAATCAGGGTGTGGTGGTGGAAGGCCAGATGCAAAACGGCACTTTCGTGGGCAAATCCCTGCTGGTCAAACACAGCGAGGAATACCGTGCGCCCCATTCTGGCGACAGCACTGACTACAAGAAACTCATTGAGGAAGCCCAATGACCGAATTTCTGGGCCTGGGGTTCAGTGAACTGGGGGGCTACGGCACCCTGGCTTTGTTGCTGGCCCTGGGTTTCGTGCTGTACGGCCTGACCATGGGGGTGCTGGGGGGCATCAAGAACGATCCCCGCTTTACAGAAAGCAGCAGGCGCAGTGCCTGGGCCGTGTTCCTGTTTGTTTCTGTGGCGCTTTTTGTGCTGGAATATGCCATCTTCAAAGATGATTTCAGCGTGCGCTATGTGTACCGCCACTCCATGACGGTCTCGCAGCCCTGGGTGAAATTTGTGACCCTGTGGGCTGCCCTGGAAGGCAGCATCCTGCTGTGGGCCTGGGTTCTGTCGCTTTACACCTTTCTGGTGTCTTTAAGCGTGCGCAATGACGCCCTGAGGCCCTGGGTGATGGCCAGCATGTTCTTTTCCCTGCTGTTCTTTGTGGGCATCAACCTGACCGTGGCCAGCCCCTTTACTCCCAACATCAACGGGGCCACCGAAGGCCAGGGTCCCAACCCCCTGCTGCAAAACCACTGGATGATGGCCGTGCACCCGGTCCTGCTTTACCTGGGTTTTGTGGGCCTCAGTGTGCCTTTTGCATACGCTGTAGCGGCCCTGATCACCCGCAAACTCGGGGAGTCCTGGATCACCCAGACCAGAAGCTGGCTGCTCAGCGCCTGGATGTTCCTGTCTGCAGCCATTGTGGCAGGCGGATGGTGGTCCTACGAGATTCTGGGCTGGGGCGGTTACTGGGCCTGGGATCCCGTGGAAAACGCCTCTTTTGTGCCCTGGTTGCTGGCCACAGCTTTCCTGCACAGCATCCAGATTCAGGAACGCCGCCGCATGCTCAAGACCTGGAACGTCTACCTGATCATCGGGGCTTACGCCACCACCGTGCTGGGCACCTTCCTGACCCGCTCTGGCGTGGTGGAAAGCGTGCACGCCTTCGGAAACGGACCGATTGGGCCGGTGTTCTTTGGGTTTTTCGCTGTTTTGATGCTGATCGGGATTGTGCTGGCTTCTGTGCGGGCTCCCCTGATCCGCGATGACCACACCATCAACCGCCCACTGTCCAGAGAAGGCGCTTTTCTGGCAGGCAACATCGTTTTTCTGACTTTTGCTGTGATGGTGGTGCTGGGCACCCTGTTCCCTGTGCTGGTTGAGGCCATCCGCAACGTCAGAACCAGTGTTGGTCCTCCTTTCTTCAACCAGTTTGCCATTCCGCTGGGTTTGCTTTTGCTGTTCCTGATGGGCATTGGACCGATGCTGCCCTGGCAGCGCCAGAACAACGAGAGCCTGCTGAAAGCCATGCAAATCCCCGTAGGAACGGGTGTGGTGGTGGCCCTGATGGCCCTGCTGCTGGGTGTGCGGGACATCGCTGTGCTGCTGACCCTGCTGCTGTGCGCCTACAACATTGCTGGACTGGCCAAACTGACCGCCAGAGCTGCCCTGGAACGCGGAGGGCTGCACAAAACCTTTGAGTTGTTCCAGATCCATCCCAGACGGTACGGGGCTTATGTGGCTCACATCGGTCTGGTGGCCATTGCCAGCGGGATTGCTTTTTCTGGAGCCTACAAGCAGGAAAAAGAACTCACCCTCAGGCTGAACCAGCCCCAGCAGGTCATGGGCCGCACCGCTGTGCTGAAAAGCCTGCAAATCAAAGACCAGCTGGACAAACGTTCTGTGGAAGCCCATGTGGTGCTGGACAGCGAAGACACCTATGCCAGACTCAACACCTACGTCAACCAGCCGCAACAACCGGTGGCCATGCCGTTCGTGAAATACCATCCCCTCAAAGACACCTACGTCACGCTGCTGGCCTACGAACAGAAAGAAAACTGGGCCACCGTCAGGGTGATTGAAACCCCGCTGGTCTCCTGGATCTGGGTCGGCACCCTGATCATGGTGCTGGGCAGTTTCATCAGCCTGCAGGCACCCGGAACAAGCGTGCAAACCCGCACCCGCCCTCAGGAGGTGACCGCATGAAACGCTTTATTGGTCCAGTGCTGGTGGTGCTGGTTTTGGTCTTGCTGGGTTATGGCCTCCTCAAAGAAGACGAGGATCCCAGAAGCCCTCTGGAAGGCAAACCTGCTCCAGAATTTGTTTTGAAAAGCATGGACGGTCAGCAGTACCAGCTCAGCAGCCTGAAAGGGCAACCTGTGGTGATCAACTTCTGGGCCTCCTGGTGCCTGCCCTGCCGTGCTGAAGCCCCGGTGTACCGTGCACTGACCCAGACCACTGGAAGCCAGGTGCATTACCTGGGCATTGCCTTCAACGACGATCCCATCAAGGCCAGGGCTTTCCTGAAAGAATACGGGCTGGACATCCCCACCCTGCTTGATCCCAAATCCCAGGTGGCCATCAATTACGGGATCGGACAGATTCCGGTGACGCTGGTGCTGGACCAGCAAGGCACCATCGTGTACCGTCACCTCGGCGAGGTGGATTTGCCCACCATGCAGGGCGTGCTGGCCAAACTCGGGGTAAAGATTTGAAGTCTCTGTTCAGCCCCTTGTTGCTCTGTCTGGTGCTGCTTTTTGGGCTGGTGGCACATGCAGAAGCGCCCACCCAGAACGCAGTGAACGTCACCGAAACCGTAGCGTTGACTTCGCAGCAGGAGCAACTGGCCCGTTCCATTGCCGGTGAAATCAAATGCCCGGTGTGCCGTGGAGAATCCATCCTGACCAGTTCCAATGACCTCTCCAGGCAAATTTACCTGGACATCCAGACCCAGGTGAAAAACGGTGCAGACCGGGACCAGGTGGTGGGGTACATGGTGTCCCGTTATGGAGAAACCATCCTGCTGAACCCACCCAAAAAAGGCATCAACTGGCTGCTCTGGCTTGCCCCTGTGGCTGTACTGCTTCTTTCAGGCTGGGCTTTGCTGGGTTACCTGAGAAACGCTTCCCGCACGCCCGAAGTGTCCAGTGAAGACCTGGAGCGGGTCAGCCAGTACCTGCAAGGGAAGAAACCATGATCTACCTGATGCTGGCCGTGGCCACAGTGATGCTGATTCTGGTGCTGTTGCCCACCTCAAAAAAAGCACTCACCACCCCAGAAGACAGCCAGCGCAACGATTTGCTGGAAGAGCGGGATTTGCTGGTCACTGAATTGAAGGACCTCAGCACCCAGGGGTTGCCTCCGCAAGAAAAAGAACGGGCAGAACTGACCTTCAAGGCCCGTCTGGCCCGTGTGTTAAAAGCCCTGGATGACCTGCCCCCTGCGCCTCCAGCCACTGCCCTCAGCAGACCGGCCCATCTGCCTGCATTGCTGACCACTTTGCTGTGCGCATCCGTACTCATTGTGGGCGGATTTTCCTTCTTCCAGACCTGGCGTTACTCCGGGGTGGGCGGAACAGAAGCCAGACAGCTGCAAAACGTCCTGAAACTTCCGGAACTTCAGAGCAAAGCCAGCCTCACCAAAAAACCTGAAGACATCAAAACCTACGCACGGGCCGCTTTTGATGCAGGAAAATTTCAGGAGGCTGCCCAGGCTTATGGAGACCTGCTCAACCTGACCAAAAACACCCAGGATGCAGAAGCCCTGCGCCGTCTGGGGGTCTTTCTGTCCACCAATGAGCAGTACCGCCAGCAGGGTTTGCAATTTGTGCAAATGGCCGTCCAGCTGGAGCCCAAAGAGCCAGAAGGCCACTTGCTGCTGGGTTATGCCTACATGAACAACAATGCAGCGCAAGAAGCCCTGCAGGCTTTCCTGAAGTTCCGGGACCTGAACCCCAGCAGTCTGGAAGCCGACGAGCAAATTTCACAGCTGCGGGCGGCACTGGGAGAAGACACTTCTGGTGAGGAACTGTTTGCCCAGAACTGCGCCTCTTGCCACGGCAGCAGAGGGGAAGGCAAAACCGCTCCCAGCCTGCTGTCCAGCAGCGCAGCCCGCAATGAAGCTGCACTCAAGGCCATCATCCAGAAAGGTGTGGGCTCCATGCCAGCCTTTCCCAACCTGACAGAGGCACAACTGGACGCCCTGGTTCAGCATGTGAAGACCCTGAAGCCATGAGCAAGGCACCCATCAACCGCAGAAAACTGCTGGAATACTGGTGGGTGCTTCCGGTCACGGGCACCTTCGGGGCTTTTGGAGGGATGTTCTGGTATGCCTCACGGGTGACTTTTGGCAAGAAACAGGTGGCGGCTCCAAACTTCAAAGCCGGGGCTGTCACCCTGGTGGCCGAAACCACCCAGCTCAAGAAAGACTTTGACAGCCTGGATTTCACCTATGCAGGAGTTCCCTGTGTGCTGCTGCGCCTGCCCAACCCCACCCAGAGCAGCGTCACACTGGATGGATTGCATTATGCAGCTTTCTCACGGGTCTGCACCCATCTGGGCTGCAGTGTGCAGCCTTTGCGGGACCCGGAGGCCGCAGCCCTCACCTTCAATTACCGCATCAGCCACCCGATGCTGGGCTGTCCATGCCACTACAGCATTTTTGACCCCTTGCAGGAAGGCCAGAGCGTCTTTGGCAAGGCCCTGTATCCCCTGCCCCGGTTGAAACTCAGTCTGAAGGGACGTCAGATTTTTGCGTCTGGGCTGGAGCCTGCTCCCGGCTCGGACGGGTGAGCAGCACCACAGCAAAGAGGATCAGCACGCAGGCCAGAATGCTCTGCAAATTGATGGTCTCTCCTCCCAGAAAATGCCCCACAAAGAGGGCCACAATGGGATTAACGTAGGCGTAACTCATGGCCAGAGGTGTGCTCACATTGCGCACCAGGTACATGAAGGCGTTGTAGGCAATGATCGAGCCGAAAACCACCAGGTACCAGAAAGCCACCCAGGCTGGACCGGGCACATGGGTGATTTTTTCGCCCAACAGCAGACCCACCAGCGCACTGCCAATCCCTCCAAAGAAGATCTGCAGGGCGGTGTTCATCACCCCTTCGGGCATGCTGAGGTGTTTGCTCCAGACCGTGCCAAAAGACCAGCTCATGGGGGCCACAATCAGGGCCACCATGGCAATGGGGGCAGCCGTCAACTCCTTGCCCGAATTCAGCACCACAATGCCCACCACGCCCAGGATCAACCCTACCCATTCTGTGCCTTTTGGCGCTTTGCCCCACAAAGCACTCCAGATGGCGGCCCACACGGGCGAAACGCCCACTGCAACGGCCGCCACTGCACTGGACACATCCTGTTCGGCATACAGCACCATGCCATGTCCCACCACCGTCAGCAGGACCCCCACCATCACAGCATTGAGCACCTGCTTGCCAGAAGGCCAGGGGGTTTTGCGCAATTTGAGGAAGAGCAGGAGCAGCAGGCCAGCCGTCATGTACCTCAGGCCCCCCTGCAAAAACGGAGGGAACCCGGTCAGGGCCACCCGCATTCCAAAATAGGTGGACCCCCAGATCAGGTACAGGGAGATCAGAGACCACAGCACAGTCGGGGTCATGTTGGGCCAAGCCTAACCCGCCCATTGTGCACAAAGCAATACGCGAAAGCAGTTAATGGGAGAGCTTTCAGCATCCATCCCTCAGCGATCGGCCTGGGTGCTTTGGAAGCATGTCCCGCTGCACCTGAAGGTGTTGAGGAAAAGGGTGGGATCTGGCTTCGGTGGGGGTTCCTGAGCCCACCATGAGCCATTGGTAAAGAGCTCCTCTTCAGGAAACCTACAGCAGCCTGAGCTGCAAGAAAACACACTTTTTTGCCTTGCTGGATTTTGGCTGGTTCTCACGTTTGTCAGGGAAACTGCAGCAATCTTCTCAGGTTAAACCGTAGCATGGTTCTCAGTGCCATGAAAAAAGTTCTTACTGTGACTGCTTTGCTTGCTTTTCCATCCATTGCCATCGCCCAGACCCAGGACACTTTGCAGGAAATTCGCATTGTGGGTGTTTCCTCCTCGCAGGCCAGCACCATCAAGAGCCGCCTGCCCATTTACCAGGGATCCAGAGTCAGTGAGGTCAAAGAAGAAGCCATCCGTGCCGCCATTGCCCGTCTGGGCATTTTCAGGGTGGTACAAATCAAAGTGCAGAACGAAGACAAAGGGCCTGTACTGCTGATTGAAGTGCAGGAAAACCCTAAAATTCTTGACATTGTGGTCACAGGGACCACCCTGACCGATCAGCAGGCCTTCCTGAAAACCCTGCAGGACCAGTACGGAATTGTCAAAGGTGCAGTGCTGAACACCAGTCAGCTTGAACTGGCCCGTGCAAAATTCCGGCAGGCCCTGCGGGACCAGGGGTTGCCTTTCCTGCCCGAAGTCACCACCTCCCTGCAGGACAGCACGGCTGGCACCACCATCACTTTTCAGGTCAAGGAGAATGCACCCATCAAACAGGTGGTGTTTCAGGGCTTGAAAAGCATCCCAGCGCAGGTGGCCCAGGATGCTTTTGCAGATTTGCTCAAACAGGGCACCTTCAGCTCAGACCTTTACGAGCTGTCTTTGCGCAACCTTGCAGCAGCGTACCAGCAGGCGGGTTATCTGGGCAGTGGTGCAGATCTGCAAAAGGCCGTGCTGAACAACGGCATCCTCAGCATTCCGGTGGTGGAACTCACCATTGGCAGCATCGACAGCAGCCTGATTGATCCTGTACCCGTGCTTTCCGTGCAGGAAGGCCAGGTGTTCAGGCCCGCAGATTTCAGTGCAGACCTGCAAAAAATCAGTGAGCAGCTCGGGAAAACCGTGACCCTGCAGTACCAGCAGAACCCCTCTGACCCGCGCAAGGTGGATGTGCAACTGGTGGTGACCGACGTTCCAGCAGGTAAAATTTCCAGCATTCAGGTCGAAGGGAACACCGTCCTGTCCGATGAGGAATTGACCGGGGCACTGAAATCAAAAGTGGGAGAGACCTTCAGCTTTCCGCTGGCCCAGGAAGATGTGCTGACCCTGCAACGCCTGTATCGGGATCGTGGCTATGATGTTTTGCTGCCCGAAAACCCACTGCGCTTTGATGGCAAAACCCTGACCTTCCAGCTCACCGAAGTGACCATTGCAGGCTACGACTTCAAATGGGAAGGCGAGCGGCGCACCAGCGAGGATTTTGTGCGTTCCCAGTTGCCCAGAGAAGGCAGTGCCCTGAACGCAGACATTTTCCGCAAACAATTGACCCGACTGGTACAGGGCGGGGTGCTGAAAGTGGTGAACGTACAACCCGTCCAGACCAATGACCCCAGCAAGGTGCGTCTGGCCCTGACTTTGCAGGAGGTGCCCAGCCTGAATGTCAGCCCTGGCCTGACTTACGCTGCAGAAGAAGGTTTTGCTGGCGATTTGCAGATCAGCGACACCAACCTCTTTGGACTGGGCCATCAACTCACCGCCAGTCTGAATTTTGCCCCCAATGCTGCAGGTCAGGTGCTGGGTGGCTCCATCGCTTACGGCCTCCCCTACCTGGGTGCTCCCGAACAGCCCATCAACGCCAAAATCACCCTGGCCAGCAACGTCACCCCCAACCTGCCCATCAAAAACGGCACGGCAGACACCGAACGGGATTATTCCGAAAGAACCAATCAGGCCACCCTGGAGGTTGGGACCAGCCTGGACGATCACACCTCCCTCAGTGGTGGCTTACAAGGCGAACTGAAGCAGTATTACCTGGAGCCTGGAGACTCCACAGGCCTGCCAGACAGTGATCCTGCAGTCAGCCAGAACCTTCCAGGGAAAGGCTGGACAGTGCAGGCTTTCTCCAGCCTGAACAGCGACTTTTCGGACAGTGCCACCTTTCCCACCAGCGGATTCCGTGCTTCGGTGAATGGCAGTTATGGCTTTGGATACGAAAAAACCAGCCTGAACTGGGGAAAACTCTCTGGCGGACTGCGCGGTTACCTGGACCTCACGGCAGACAGCCCGGTCAACGTGGTGCTGGCAGGCCGGGTGGATGCCGGAGCCATTGTGGGTCAGGCCCCTGAATCTGCCCTCTTCCGGGTGGGGGGCAGCCAGTTCGACGACCGTTTCAGCCTCAAGGGCTTTGACGAAAGCAGCTTCTCTGGCAAGAATTTCTTCACTGCAGGCGTGGAAGCACGTGCAGATTTTGGGGTGAAAACCGACTTCCTGCAAGGCCTTTACGCTCTGGCGTTCCTGGATGCAGGAGATGCCTGGACCCAGAACGACTTCAACATGAATTTGGGCTATGGTCTGGGCGTGCAGGCGCAACTGGGAACCGAAAGCTTCGTGTTGCCCCTCAGGGTGGATTACGCTTTTTCCAACCTGTATCCAAAAGGGAAGTTTTCCATCAAACTGGGCTTTTTGTTCTGAAGCGCTTACAACCAGGCAGGTGTTCTGCTGGCTGTTGCCTGACAGGTGCACAAGAAAAAGCAGCAGGGTTAAACCCTGCTGCTTTTTGCACAGCAAAGCCAGGAGCTGTTGTGATCAGGCAAAATCAAAAAATTAACCCCCGAATTTGCATTCGAGGGCCACACTCCATTGGTCTGTTTCACTGTAACAGGTTTTCTGTCACTCAAATCTTAACCGGTCACAGTCCTATAGACTGTTACTGTTCGGGTGTCTGTTTTTTTTGATCTTGACAGCCAGCATTTCGGTGCAGCCAGCAATCCAGCCTCCAGCCAGACCCGCTCCCAGAGACCTTTTGCCTCATGTTGCAATCCTTTCACGGCACCTCCACCGAAAAACAGCTCAAATCCAGCATTTGACGAAATCAGTATAATAGGCCATGCCGATTTCTCGGGTCATTCCCCTCAAACGCGCCGCACACGTCTATCTGGTGCAAGATGGACACCTGCTTCTGGTCACCGAACGCATGGACGATGGTTCCATTTTCTGGGGCCTTCCCGGTGGAAAAGCCAGAGACGGTGAATCTCTGGCCGATGCCGCCATCCGGCAGGTCAAAGAAGAAACAGGCCTGGACCTGTTCGACATCGAATTCATCTCCCTGCTGGAAGGGGAAATGCTTTCCATGACCAAACACGCACACTACGCCAATTTCGCCCGCTTCACCGGAAAATGCAAAGGGGAACTGCAACCCATGGATCCCGAGGTGCTCTCTGCGGAGTGGATTCCTTTTGACAAGGTGATGCAACTGGTGCGCTTTGGTCCTCCACCCGAATTCGAGGAGCGCAACCCGCTGATCTGGGTGCCCACCCAGGATTTCCTGGCCGGGACTCCGAAGGCGTATTACCCCATCTGAGATGCCTGACCTTCTTCACCCCCTGTTCTCACTTCGTTCGAAACTGTCCCCCCATTTCGGGGGGACAGTCTTGAGCAGCGCGAAAGACAGGGGGGAGGGTGGGCTTATTTGATTTTCTGACGCCCCGAAATGGCCCGTCCCAGGGTCACTTCATCTGCATATTCCAGGGCTCCACCCACAGGCAGCCCATATGCAATGCGGCTGACCGTGGCATTGGTGGGGGCCAGTTGCCGTTGCAGGTACATGCTGGTGGCTTCCCCTTCCACAGTGGTGCTGGTGGCCAGAATCACTTCATGGTCGGGGGTCACGCGGGTCAGGAGTTGCTTGATGTACAGCTTGTCCGGCCCGACCCCGTGCATGGGACTGATGGCGCCGTGCAGCACATGGTACAGGCCACGGTACTCACCAGAGCGTTCAATGGCCAGCACATCACCGGGGTCTTCCACAACACAGATCTGGTTCTGGGCACGGGTGGCGTCGCTGCACACCTCGCAGAGCTCCTTGTCGGTGACGTTGAAGCACTGGGGGCAGAGGTGCAGTTCTTCCTTGGCGCTTAAAAGCAGTCTGGCAATCCGTTCGATGTCTTCCTGGGGCTGTTCAAACAGGTAAAAGGCCAGTTTCTGGGCACTTTTGGGGCCAATGCCCGGCCATCTGGACAGTTCCCGGATCAATTGAAGCAGGCTGGATGGGTACTTCATTTCACATCAGGCCGCCCAGGAAGCCCATGCTGCGCTGCGTTTCCTGCTGTTGCAGCGCGTCGGCTTTCTCCTGGGCATCTTTGAAGGCCACCAGCAGGAGGTCTTCCAGGGCTTCCACATCGTCCGGATCCACAGCCTGGGGGTTGATCTTGAGGGCTTGCAGTTTGCCCTGACCGTTCAGGGTCACTTCCACCATGCCACTGGCCGATCCAGTCACGGTCATCCCAGCAAGCTGGTCTTGAATTTTCTGTGCAGCGACCTGGGCCTGCTGCATTTGCTTCATCAGTTTCTTCATGTCCATAAAGGCCATTTTATAACGTTTTGGGGGGTGAGGATGGTGGGTTGATTGGCATTGGCAGGACCCGAAAAGCACGCGTCCTGCAAAGAAAAAACATCAGCATTTTCAGCTGATGTTGCACCTGGTACAGCAAGCAAACTTCAGAGGGCAGATCCGGGGTATTTCACCCGTTTGGTGCGGCGGTACACCTGCGCAGGACGGCCCACACCGTTGCGGCGCTCTCCTGCAGGCTCCAGCAACCCCTGTGAGAGGATGCGCTTGCGGAAGTTGCGCTTGTCCAGCTTCTGGTTGAGGATCGCCTCATACACTTCCTGCAGTTCAGGCAGGGTGAAGTGCTCGGGCAGAAATTCAAAAGCCAGGTTGGCGTATTCCAGGCGGGTTTGCAGCCTGCGGATGGCACGGGACAGGATGTCCGCGTGGTCGAAAGCCAGCGGAGGTGGATCGTGGGCCACAAACCAGGCTGCACCCACCGTGCTGCCTCCGGCGTGCACAGCAGGGGTTCCGTGGGGCAAAACCGCCATGTGGGCCACGGAAACAATGCGGCCACGGGGGTCACGGCCAGGATTGCCAAAAGTATAAAGTTGTTCAAGATGGTTGGGAGAGAGCGCCACACTGGTCTCTTCACGGAGTTCCCTCAGGGCAGCAGCAGCCAGGGTTTCTTCGTGTTGAACGAAACCCCCGGGAAGCGCCCAGGATTGGGAGTGGGGTTCCAGACCACGGCGAACCAGCAGGATGTGCAGCTGGCCCTTGTGCATGGCAAAGGCCACCACATCCACTGCTAGACCCACTTGAGCAGCGAAAGGAGGCAGTGTTAGTGTATACATCACACTTAAATATATTTGTTTTTGACAGGCAAGTCAATGAATTTGTGTCAAAAGTCATCTACACCAATTCATTCGTGCGCTTTTTCACTTAAAGACCACTTTATTTGTTTGTTGAGCAAGCAACAGTCCGAAAACATTCTGGAATCCCTTTTGGAAGGCTCTCCCTGCTTGATTTCATCAGGCTTCTGACAGACCCCGCCCTCCAAACCGCTACACAAATTCAGATCTAGACAGCTTCAGGAAAAAGGATGTTCTGGTCCTGAGCAGCCAGATCTCTCCTGTTTTCTGACAACAAAAGCAGAGGTTTCTGGCAACCTGTTTCCAGATTTTCTGGCACGACCATCCAGGTCAGGGTTTTCCCCGGTGACATGAAAAGCTGCGCAAAGCAGAATAAGCATACGCTAAAGAAGCGCTGCAGAGAGGAAAAAAAGCTGGATGAGGCAGACAGGAAGCAGGTCTTTGAGCCTTACAGCATAGGCGAACCTTGCGCAAGTGGTGTAAAATAAGATTTGATGTTCCTACCCAGAATGTCCACGATCCCCGAGAACGGGGCGTGCTGGAGGTGGTTGTAATTTCTAAAGAGCACAAGATCAATGAGCAGATTCGGGTTCGGCAAGTCCGTTTGATTGATGACGAGGGCGGCCAAGTTGGCATCATCGATACCAGGGAAGCCCTGCGTGTCGCCCAGGAAAAAGGCCTGGATCTGGTGATGGTTGGCGCTACTGCTGTTCCCCCGGTCTGTAAACTCATGGATTACGGGCGTTTTCGTTATGAGCAACAACAGAACGAAAAAGACAACCGCCGTCGTGCACGCACCCAGGAAGTCAAGTCGATCAAATTCCGCATTAAAATCGATGACAACGACTTCAACACCAAAACCAACCACGTGCGCCGCTTCCTGGAAGAAGGCAACAAAGTCAAGGTCACCATCATGTTCCGTGGCCGCGAACGCACCCACCCCGAACTGGGTGAACGCATCCTGGAACGGGTTGCAGAAGCCATCAAAGACATTGGAACCCCCGAAGGTTCTCCTTCGATTGCTGGCATGGACATGAACATGATCGTTGCGCCTGTCCCGGGCAAGGTCAAGAAAAAGGACTCCGATAAAGATTCTGACACGGTTACCGAGACCGTTGCCTCGGAAGCCTGAGCCCTCCGGGTTGTTTGGTCCTCCCTTGCGGGAGGATTTTTTGTTGCAGAACTGACTGTCAGGTGAGAAATCCCTCAACTGTCCATCTGCTGCGCTGTTTCTCATGTACTGTTAACATGCAGACATGAAACATGCTGTGGTTTTTCTGGTTCTTTCCACCCTGATTTCGGCCTGCACCGTCACCACCCAGACTTCGGTGCAACCCAGACCCCAGACCGTGCCCCAGACTGTGGTGGCACAGCCCAAAACCCCACCCAGCACAAACCTGGGGGATTACACCCTGCCTGAAGGCGCAAGCAATGTCAAAGTCAAAGCCAACAAAGTGGAGTTCAGCCTGGGCAAACGGGACCTGGATGATGTTTTTCAGCACTATGACAGCCAGTTCAAGAAGAAAGGCTGGATCCGAGCTGGCATGGAAACCCGTCCCAACCGTGTGGAAGCCGCCTACAAATACGAGAACAACCTGGTTCGCCTGACCGTCAAGCGCGAGGGAAACAGCGGAAAATTTGAAATCGAACTGGAAGATTAAATGCTTCAAACAGCAGAACAGCAGGGATCCGCACAACCCCTGCTGTTCTGCTTTCGACCTGAGTCAGAGTGAACGGTTGAAGGTGTAAATGCGGGGGAAATGCCCGCCATGGTACACCCGGTCTTCCCGGAGCAGTTTCCAGTCTGTCTGGCCTTTGACCAGACGGTCCATCAGTTTGACCTCGTGGGAAATCAGCACCATGCGTGCTCCGGGCGTGGCAATGCGGGTCATCTCACGGAAGAATTCGGGGTACAGCGAAAGGTTGCCGGTGTTGCTGCCCACGTTGTCTCCCCAGGGGAGGTCGCAGACAATCACATCCACACTTTGCGCTGGCTGGTCCAGATGGGTGGCATCTGCCAGTTCCACAGGGAAATCCAGCCCTGCAGCCTGCAGGTTGACCTGTGCAAATCCCACGTGCTCGAAATCCAGATCACAGCCTGACACCTTCCTGTTGCCGTAAATCAGACCGCATTCGATCATCAGGGTTCCCGAGCCACACATTGGGTTGTACACCACATCATGTTTTTCAATGTGGGCGAGTTGCAGCATGGCAGAAGCCACGGTGGCGTTGAGGCCTCCTTCCATGTTGGCCACCCGCCAGGGCCGGGCAGAAAGCGGTCTGGGGGACAGGCGAACCAGCACTTCCCAGCCTGCTCCTGCCTTCAGGAACCGCAAAACCAGTTCACCTTCTTCCGGGTCGTGTTTCAGTTTGCTCTGCTTGCTGATCTCCTCTGCCAACCGCTGAAACACACTGGAATCACTGCCTGCAGCTGCAAAACGGAAAGAAGAGAAAACCCCCAGTTTCTGGGTGTCCTGAATGATGCTGAGCAGTCGGGTGAGGTGCTGGTGGCCCAGCAAGGCTTTGGGTCTGGGCACCTCAAACTGCTCAATTCTGGACACTGCCACCACAGTTCTGAGCTGCAACAGTGGAAGGGGTTTCCCAGGAAAAGCAATGCGCAAGAAGTCCTTGCCTTTGGTCAGGATTCTGGCATTCAGGGGTTTCAGTTCATTCAGCACGAAGGGGGTCAGGCCTTCGAGAAGGTCCAGCTGGTACGTCTGCATTTTTAGAAGCTTACCGCAAGACAGCAGCAGGCTGCAAAACCTGATGTTCTTGCAAAGCCACCCACAGGCGCTGCAACAGCTCATGAAACATGGGAATGGGCTCTTTTTGGCAGCGGGACCACATCAACAAAAAATTGTGCAGCAATCCCACACGGTATTCCTGCAGCAGTTCTTCTCTGGAAAGCAAAACCCCATGCTGCTGTAAAGCGTGCAGATAGCCGTCCAGCAATGCAGCTTCCAGATGGGTGCGTTCAAACCAGTTGAACCTCACCCCCAGGAAATGGGCGAGGTCAAATCCCAGGGGCGTGACTGCCGTGTGTTCATAATCGATCAGGTACAGGCGGTCCCGGTTCAGGCGGTCCACCAGCACCTGCCCAAAATGAAAATCCCCATGGCAGAGGGTGATGTGGCGTGCAGGTGCATAAATTTCTTCTAGACGTCCTGGTTCCAGAAGTTGCAAAACGGTGTTTCGCATTTCTGCAGCGATGCCTTCTGGAGGCTGTTTCAGGGCAGTGCGGTGTTTCTGCAACAGTCTGGGCAAATGGTCTCCCCAGGGGTGACTGGGATGTTTCTTCAGGCTGGGATGCAACATCCACTGGGCATGAAAGCTGGCCAGCAATTCCACCACCCTGTTCACCCGTGCAAAACGCTCGGGTTCGGGAAGGTCAGACCACTGCATGCAGCGGCTTTCCAGGTTTTCCAGGATCAAGTGGGCTTTGAAGGTCTGGCTGTTGTGCTGTGCACCTTTCAGGGCAGCATGGGGAATGTTCACCAGGGGAGCAAATTCACGCAAATATAGGATCTCATTGAGGAACCGCTGGTGGTGTCTGGGGCTGAAATCCCACATGGGACGGTACTTCACAAAAACCTCTTCACTGCCTCCTGCGCGTTCCAGACGGACCGAAGCATAATCTGCCCGCTCCCCTTCTCCGAATTTCCAGACTTCCATGCTTTTCAGGTCTGGCCACACCGCTTTCAGGGCGGGTTTCAGCATGACTGGACAGGTGATGGGTTCAGATTGGCCCAGCAAACTGCGTACCACTTCACCCACCACCCCCAGACGTTGCAGCAGGGTGCTCAGCTGACCACCCACCAGGTGATCCAGGATGCACCCACCATGAAAATGCCCGCATAAACGGCACAACCGATGCCCAGATTCAGGCATCCTCTGCGGCGGTGGTGCCTGTGCCTGCGGTGGCGGCGGTGCGAATGGGAATGGGAGCCAATGAAAGAACCAATGGAAAAAGAACCCGCGGAAAAACTGCTCATCTTGCCTCCTGTTGTACCCTGCCCAATGGGGCGGGTCTTTGGGAAGTGTTACGGTTTCACTTTTCATGGCGTTCCCGTTCCTGCAGGTTCACCCCCTGCAGGTCCAGCGGTTTCACGGTGCTGCACCAGGATTTTTTGACAAATGGGAGACTTTCAAGTATATTCATAAGGCTGAAGTGAAGCCGGGAACACTGCAAGCTGAAAGGCCTGCGACCGGACTTCCAGGTTTACCCCAAGGGGAAAACCTCAGGAGGACTTTAAAATGCCCAAGCAAAAGACCAAAAAGGCTGCTGTGCGTCGCATCAAAGTGACTGCAACCGGCAAAGTCATGGCGTTCAAAAGTGGCAAGCGCCACCAGAACACCGGCAAATCTGGCAAAGAAATCGCCAACAAAGGCACCGGATTTGTGCTGGCCAAGAGTGAGTGGGCCCGCATGAAACTCATGTTCCCCGGAGGACGCAACTAATGCCACGCGCCAAGACTGGTATCATCCGCCGCCGCCGTCACAAGAAGGTTCTGAAACGCGCCAAAGGCTTCTGGGGTTCACGCTCCAAGCAGTACAAGAACGCCTTCCAGACCCTGCTGAACGCAGCCACCTACGAATACCGCGACCGTCGCAACAAGAAGCGCGACTTCCGTCGCCTGTGGATCCAGCGCATCAACGCTGCCGCTCGCCTCAACGACATCAGCTACTCCAGCCTGATGTTCGGTCTGAAAAAAGCTGGCATCGCCCTGGACCGCAAAATCCTGGCCGACATCGCCGCCCGTGAACCCCAGGTGTTCGCCGGTCTGGTGACCACCGCCAAAAACGCTCTCGCCAGCGCTTAAACCTCAAATCAGAACAGCCCCTGAAATTCAGGGGCTGTTTTTTTGTGCTTGCTCAAATCGGTTCGCTCAATCCAGTTTCAGGGTGTCATGGTCCTGATCCAGCACCTTGCACAGCCCCTTGACCACCAGAGCATGGTCTTCCCGCTGGGGAACACCAGAAACCGTGACCACCCCGACCATCTCCCCTGTTTTCAGCACGATGGGGAAAGCGCCTCCGTGGGTGGCGTGGTCCGCATCAGACAGACCGTGGGCTTCGGTGACGGTGGTGTTTCTGGCCTTGAGGTCCTGACCGATCTGATAAGAGCTTTTCTGGAAGTGCCTGACCACATTGGCTTTTCTGCGCACCCAGTTCAGGTTGTCGGGGTTGGTGCCAGGGAGGGCTGTGAAGAACAGTTGCAGGCCATCCAAGCGATGGATGTCAATGACCACCCCTTTGCCTTCCTGCAGGGCAATTTCCCGGATGGCGTTGCCCAGTTCCCAGGCGGTGTCAAAATCGAAAGCCTCGAAGCGCAGGGTTTCTTCCTGCTGCTGGATGCGCTGGATGTCGGTTTGCAAATTCATGGGGTTTTCCTTTCGAGTACCAGACGGCTTCCCGTCTGGGCAGATTCCTCTGCACGTTCCAACAGTTCCATCACCCAGATGGCCTGCTCTGCGGTCACTGGATTGAAAGCATCTTGCTGCAAAGCTGAAGCGATGCCCTGATAGTAGGTCTGGTATGTGCCGCTCTGGTTTTCTGCGGTTTGCTGCTGGATCTGGCCGTCTTGCTGGGTGTAGAGGGTGCCTTTTTCAGGGTCATGGCCCCAGTTGGGATCTCCGGGCTTGTCTCCTGCTTTGAGGGCACTTTCCTGGGTGTCCAGCCCATATTTGATGTAACTTCCAGACGCTCCATGCACGATGAACCTGGGATTGGGCGCAGCCACCAGCATGGAACCATGCAAAATGACCCTGAGGGAACCGTAACCCAGCGTCACATGGAAAAAGTCAGTGGCCTGACCTCCATCGCGCTGCACCGCCAGATCTGCCTGCAGGGTTTCAGGCCAGCCAAAAAGCTGCACCGCCTGATCCAGCACGTGCGGTCCGAGGTCGTACCACAAACCACTTCCGGGCAAATCCTGTTCCCGCCAGCGGTTCACCACACTGGGACGGTAACGGTCAAAATGGGATTCAAAATGCACAATGCGTCCCAGGGTGCCCTCTGCAACAAGCTGCTTTAAGGTCAGGAAATCTGCATCCCAGCGCCGGTTGTGAAACACCGAGAGCAGGAGTTCAGAGCGGGCTGCCAGGGTGTCCAGTTCTCTGGCCTCCACGGTGGTCAAAGTGAAAGGCTTGTCCACGACCACGTGTTTACCTGCCAGCAAAGCCGCTTTGGCCAGATCAAAGTGGGTGGTGTTGGGGGTGGCGATCACCACCAGATCCACATCCTCTCTGGCAAGGGCAACATAGGGATCTGTTTCCACCACAGCATCCGGGAAATCCACATGCACTTTTTCAGGTTGACTGGAGGACACCACATGCAATTTCAGCTCTGGCACGCTGGCAATCAGGGGTGCATGAAAGGTCTTGCCTGCAAATCCGTACCCGAGCAGGGCCACATTCAGGGGCTTCACATTCAGGGGTCTCGAGGTCATGCGTTCTTTATAACGCGAATTTCCAGATCGGGGGTGAGTTTGTCCAGAGGAAAAACGATCTGCACCCGTTTAGACTTTATGCCCTGAAATCTGCAGCAGGGGTTATCCTGTGTTGATTCCTGAGAGGCTGGACCTTTCAGAGCAGTGTGGAGGACATTGTGTTTCAGCAGAGACTGAGGGAACGAAGCGAAAAACAGAACACCCGCCTGTGCCTGGGCCTGGACCCGAGGCTGGCTGCACACGGCAGTTTTGAACAGATGAAAAGGCAAACGCTGGCGGTGCTGGAAGGTGTTGCTCCCCACGCGGCCTGTGTGAAACCCCAGGCCGCTTTTTATGAAGCCATGGGCCTGCAGGGCATTGAATTCATGATCGAACTGATGCGACTGGCCCGCACCCTGGACTTGCCTGTGCTGCTGGACGCCAAACGCGGAGACATTGGCAGCACTGCAGAAGCCTACGCCCAGGCCTGGATGACCGGAGAGCACGCCGGAAATGCCCTGACCGTCAATCCCTACCTGGGTTTTGAAACCCTCAGGCCCTTTGTGGATGCAGGGCGCAAAAATGGAGGCGGGGTCTTTGTGCTGGTCAAAACCTCCAATCCTGGATCAAAAGACCTGCAGGACCTTTCCACCCCGGATGGCCTGCTGGCCGAAGTGGTGGCAAAAGCCCTGGACAGCCTGGGTGCAGAAGAAGGAGAAGGGCTCAGCAGTGTGGGGGCAGTGGTGGGAGCCACCCACCCGGCAGAACTGAAAAAGTTCCGGGATCTGATGCCCAGAGCCACCCTGCTGTTGCCCGGCCTGGGGGCTCAGGGGGCAAAAGCAGAAGATCTGGTAGATGCTTTCCATGAAGACGGTTCTGGTGCCGTGGTCAGTGCCTCCAGAGGCATCCAGTACGCCAGTGCAGACCTGGGTGTGGAGGCAGCAGTGCAGGCGGCCATCAGGTTTAAAGACCAGTTGAATCAGGCTGCTCAGAAGTAACAGACAAGGGAAAGACCCCCAGTTGGGGGTCTTTCCCTTGTGTACCGCTGGGTGTGCCGCTGAATCAATTCACCTTGATGTAGGCTTCCAGCAGTTCATCAATCAGCTCTTTGCCTCCATCAATGAGGTACTGTCCCAGACCATCGTTGCTGGCAGAGTATCCGAAGTAATAATCCCACCAGATCACCACAGGATAGGTGTACAGATCGTCCTTGTTCAGGCTGGCATAAGCCCCATCATCACTGACCGTCAGGGTGGTGACCCAGGCCCTGGGGTTGCCGTTGGTGGCTTCCACAGCAAAATTCACGGCCCAATTCACACAAGACTGGTCTCCCATCTCTTTGAAGGGAATCTTGCTGGCAGTGGCGGTGGCCACAAAATAGTCATACAGTCCCTGCGCCACTTTCTGGGAGGTGGTTCCCAGGCTGCCCACCTGCGCAGTGAAGGAGTTGTTGTCGATGCACAGCTCTGTGCCAGCAAGGTTGTCTTCGGGTGCAGCAGCCAGAGCAGATCCCAGCCCCAGAACAGCAAAAGTGGACAGCAACAAAACAGCTTTTTTCATGTTTTCCTCCGGTTGGTGCCCTTTCAGTATAAACCTCTCATCTTCTGCAAACCTGACAGCTCCGGCAAAAAATTCAGTTACAGTGGAACAGAGAACCCCATTTCTGCTTCATCTGAAACCACCATGACCAGACTGACCCTCCCCAAATTGCCCAAAAAACTGAATCCCGATGCCCCCGACCTGCTCTCAGAAAGCAGTTATGCATCTTTGCTGCTGGAAACCGACTGGTCTGGCACCGAAGTGCATGGGGTGACTTTTCAGGGGGTGCTCTTTCAGGACAGCGACCTGAGTGAAACCCTCTGGGAATGGACCCGCATGCAAGATGTGCTGATGGAACACTGCAATCTGTCGGGCCTCAGGTGGCATGAAGCCGGCCTGACTCGCATCCGCATGTACCAGTGCAGGCTGCTGGGAGCCCAGTTCACAGGCCTGGAATCTGCCCATCTGATTCTGGAGGGCTGTGATGCCCGACTCAGTTTCTGGCAGGGCAATTTCAAGCAGGCCCACTTCAAGGACACCAACTTCACAGATGCCAGCTTTGACCGGGTGGACCTCAGCAAGGCTGTTTTCAGGAACTGCACCCTCAGCAAAACCAACCTCAGGGAATGCAAACTGGAAGAAACCGACCTGAGGGGCAGTACGCTTTCTGGCTTTCGGGTGCAGGTGCAAAACCTGCAGGGAGCCATCATTGAAACCGCCCAGCTTCCCGAACTGGCCCATTTGCTGGGTGTGGTGGTGAATGATGCTCCTGAAACCTGAAGCAGTCCTTTTGAACTGCACTTCTGGAGGTTCATTTGCAATTGCCTGATTTTCCTGACCTGACCCCTGAAATCCTGCAATCTCTGCTGGAGCAGCATCAACTGGCTGGACTGGACATCACCCCCCTTCCCCAGACCGGGATTTTCAATCGGGTGTACGACCTGGGAGGAAAGTGGATCCTGCGCATTCCCAGAAATGCCCCGCCGTTCATTGAGGCCCTGACCAAGGAATCTGTGGCTGTCCCCGCCTTGACTGCTGCCGGAGTGACCACCCCTGAGCTGCGGTTTTTTGATGGCTCTTTGCAGATTCTGCCCGTACCGTACAGCATTTATGAAAAAGTGAATGGGGTGAATCTGGAATCCCTGCAGCGTTCCCCTGCAGAAAATGCTGAGGTCTGGGAACAGGTGGGACGTGAACTGGTCAAGGTGCATCATCTGCCGGATCCCACTGCAGTCCAGGGGCTGCACCTTGAAGATGTGGGATCTCCCGAAGACTGGATTGAAGGCTTTGCCACCGATGGGCATTTCACGCTGGAAGAAGCCCGCTGGTTGCAAAGCTGGGTGGCCCGGCTCAAGCCGTATGTCTTGCCGCCAGAACACCACACCTTCCGACATGGGGACATGCAGGGCACCAATGTGATGGTGGACAGCAAGGGGGAATTTGCTGCCCTGATCGACTGGGGAGCCTGCGGATGGGGAGATCCTGCCCACGATCTGGTGGGGGTGCCGCTGCAAGCCAGCCAGAACATGCTGGAAGCCTACCGCAAAATTCAGCCTTTGCCAGACGATGAAACCGCCGAAGCCCGCATTTTGCTGATGAACCTGCAACACCTGTGCTTCCTGATCCCCCGTCCTGCCCTGAAAGAGGTGAGCTGGGCCGAACGGCCCATGAGCCGCTGGCTGGACATGGTGCGCCATGTGAATCTGCTGACTTCTGGAAACTGGAAAAAATTTCTCTGAGGCAGCCAGACCTGTGCGCTGCTGCACCCACATGCCATAATGCTGTATCCAATGTGTTGGTTTTTGAAAGATCATGGGGGATGAATGCAAAACACACAGCGCTGGAATCTGTCCTGGACCCATCTGGCTGTGCTTGTTCCGCTGGTGGGTGCGGGCTGGCTGGAGCCCTGGTGGCTCCCCTGGATGCTGGTGCTGGTGGGCCTG
Source organism: Deinococcus roseus (assembly GCF_014646895.1). NCBI lineage: Bacteria > Thermotogati > Deinococcota > Deinococci > Deinococcales > Deinococcaceae > Deinococcus > Deinococcus roseus. The sequence continues at coordinate 59,332 of NZ_BMOD01000006.1, read as the reverse complement.
TTTCTGCAGAGGTTTCACCCAGAGCACCTGCATTTGTATGGCTCTCTGCCTGTGGTGGCTGCCCTCCTGCCCGCTGCTTTGCTTTACCCGGATCCTCTGCGCATGAGCGGAGCTTTTCTGGTTGCTGCGTTTTCAGGATGGCTGCTGGTCCGGCTGAGCCACAACATCTTGCAGGGCAGCCTTCCTTCCCTGGTGGGCCTGGCCCTGTTGTGGGCGGCTTTTCCCTCCATGATGGGCACAGTGGGGCTGTTCTGTGCTGCCCTTGCCCGTTCAGAAAAGAACACTATGAACAGCCGCCCGGGCCGCATTCCCCTGCTGATGGCAGGTGTGCTCATAATGCTGATTCCCCTGACCACCCTGCTGCCTGCTCCTCCCACACGCTGGCTGGCCCAGCAACTGAATTTCCGCATCTGGCAGCCCGAGTCCTTGAACCAACCAGCTGAACCATCAGGAGTGGAGGCCTCAGAAGCGCCTGCAGGCCCAGACGCCCAGAATGCTCCTGCTTCCAGAAACACCATGCCTCGCATCACAGGGCTTTGGGGCGTCCAGCAGCTTGTGCTGTTCTCTTTTCTTCTGCTGTTCACTGTCGGGTTGCTCCTGATGGGAAACGTGTCCAGCAAGCGGCATCGCAGCCTTTCAGATCTGTTGCTGATGCTGGCCCTGCTGAGCGTCCTGGCTGCTGCAGTGGTCTACAGCCAGCTCTACAACCGCAAAAGTGCTTCTGGAGAAGGTGCAGTTGTGGAAGACAGGTTCCGACCTCCCGAACATTTGCAACCTGAACCAAAAGAGCTGGCAGCACCCCCAGAACCTGCTGACCTTCCTGCCAAGCCTGAGCAAAACAATGCAGGTTTCCCCTGGTGGCCTTTTTTGATCCCTGTGGGGCTGGCAGGCTGGATCCTGTGGAAAGCACGATCTGGACGTCAAAGTGCAAGACAGGAACCTGCACAGCACAGGGCCCACCTTCTCCCTGCTCAGGTGACCTTGCAGGGGGTGCGCAAGCTTTACCATGACTTTCTGGACCTGATGGCAACACAGGGTCTGGGTCGCCTTCCCAGCAACACACCAAAAGAATACGCTGTTCAGATCGGTGTGCAGCACCCTGAAATGCGGGGCTGGGTGGAGGCCATCACCGCAGCCTACCTGCCGGTTCGCTATGGAGACCTGCCCGATCAGAACAGTTTTGAACAGGCCCACACGGCCCTGATGCACCTGCAGAAACATTTCCAGAAAGGAACACCATGATTCAAACGTTTTCCCAGAAAATCATGGACAATGTCAGCACCGTACTGGTGGGCAAAGCACAGGTGACCGAACTGGTCCTGAGTGCCCTTTATGCCGGAGGCCATGTGTTGCTGGAAGATGCTCCCGGTACTGGCAAAACCATGCTGGCCCGTGCCATCAGCCGGAGCCTGGGCCTGGACTTCAAGCGGGTGCAATTCACACCCGATTTGCTGCCCAGCGACCTGACCGGGGTGAGCATGTACCTGGACCATCAATTTGTGTTCCAGCCAGGACCGATCTTCACCCAGATTCTGCTGGCCGATGAAATCAACCGGGCCACCCCCAAAACCCAGAGCGCCTTGCTGGAAGCCATGGCCGAACATCAGGTCACAGAATCGGGCAAAACCCACGCCCTGCCCAGTCCCTTTCATGTGCTGGCCACCCAGAACCCCATTGAACAGGAAGGCACTTACCGCCTGCCAGAAGCCCAGCTGGACCGCTTTCTGTTGAAGCTCAGTGTGGGTTATCCCAGCGCGGCAGAAGAACAGCACATGCTGGAACAGCTGGTGGCCCAGCATCCCATCCACACCTTGCCAGCCGTGGCCACACCCCAGGAACTGCTGCAGGCCCAGCAAGCAGTGCGGCACATCAAAATCAATGCAGATCTGCGGCATTATCTGGTGCAACTGGTGCAGGCCACCCGCCAGCATCCAGAGTTGCAGGTGGGGGCCAGCCCAAGGGCCAGTCTGGCTTTGCAATCTTGCGCACAGGCGTATGCAGCCATTCAGGGCAGAAGTTTTGTTTTGCCAGATGACCTGAAATTGCTGGCTCCTTTTGCGCTGGCCCACCGGGTGCAGGTGCGCCTGGAAGCCCGACTGCGCGGAATCCGGGCGCTGGATGTGATTGCAGACATCCTTTCCAGAACCCCGGTGCCTGTAGAAGCATGACCCTGTTGTTTCTGTTGCTGCTGGTGGCTGGTCTGTGGTGGCTTTATCGCAGGCCACCACAACTGGAAATGGTGAGGGAACATGCCCCTTTGAGTGGGCTGAGCATTCCTTTTGGGGTGTCCCTGAAATGCAGCATTGGGGCAACTCTGCCTTACCGCATTGAATTTCAGGATGCGCCACCCCGCTTTCTGGTTTTGCAGGGACTTCTGGACTGGAAAGGCATGGTCTGGGGGAAAGAACAGGTGCACCTGCAAGCCCAGATCAGGCCCCAGAAAAGGGGATCTTTCTCCTGGGGAGAAGTCACGGTGCGTTACGCCGATCCTCTGGGCCTCTTCTGGCGCACCCTGAAAGTTCCTGTGCACAGCGAGGTGGTGGTTTACCCCCAGCCCCATCCCCTGCTGCTGCCAGACCTGATCCGTCCGTTGCTGCTGGATGGCAGACACAGCCCCACGCTGGGACTGGAAGATGTGGCCAGTTTGCGGGGCATCCGGCCCTACCAGCCCGGAGACCCCATCAACCGCCTGCACTGGCTGCAAACGGCCAAAAGGGGCATCCCCATGGTGCGGGAATGGGAATTCATGACCACCAGCCATGTGCACATTCATCTGCACCCAGATGTGGGTGAGGTTTTCACTGAACATGCCGTGGTGCTGGCCAGCAGTCTGGTGCTGGAAGCTGCGCAGTCTGGCCTGACCGTCAGTGTCAGTGGAAATGGGAGCAGTTCAGAGAAAACCCTGGAATCCTGCTTGCTTTTCCTGGCCCGCTACAACCCGGAAGAACAAAAACCCCAGGTAAAATCTCAGGTGCCTGAAGTGCCATCTGGCAGCAATGTGATTCTGCTCAGCCAGACGGCACCCCTGCAACTTTTGGAGCAGGCCTTGCAGGTTCGTACACAGGCTGCAAGGGTGACGCTGCTGGTCTTGTCTGAAGGGTTCTACCTGGCTCCGGGAGAAACCGGGCGCAAGCTCTGGGGCAAACCTCCTGAAGCCATCCAGGAACTGGAACGCCGTGCCGCCATCTTGATGGAGCAGGGCATTCAGGTCCGGGTATTGAGGGGAAACGAAAGCATTTTGCAGGTTGCCCCGGACCCTTCCTGAGGCCTGATCCCAGCAAATCACACCAGGGCGTTCACTTTGCTGGCCGCCTGCAGGTCCAGTTCGGTCACCCCTCCAGCATCGTGGGTCACATAAACCACCTTCACTTTCTTCCAGGAGATGGTCAGGGCATCCGGGTGGTGGTTGCTTTTCTCTGCCAGCAAGGTCACTTTGAGGGCAAAAGCCACACCATCTGCATAAGAGGGAAACATGAATTCCCTGGAGATGCCAGAATCGTTTCCCTGCCAGCCGTCCAGTTTTGAAAGGGCTTCCTGCAATGCTGTTGAATCGAGTTTCATGCGTTTTCCTCCTGTGGAATTCTGGGAGGAACAGGGGCCACAAAACCCATGAACAGCAGCAGCAACCCCACCCCCAGAAAGCTGATGACCCTGGCCCAGGTGTCGCTGCCAGAAAGGTCCAGAACGAAGAGTTTGACCACCACAAAAGCCAGCAGACCCGCCCCGATGGTCCAGAGGTCACGGTCGTGGGCGCGGTTGGCCCTGACCGTGAACACCAGTGCCGTGATGCTCCAGAAGATGGAGAGCACCGTCTGGGTGTTGTTGTGGTCCAGAATGCTGCCAAATTCCCAGGGCAACCCAAACTGGGCATGCATGAAGCGCACAATGATGCCACTGACCCCCAGCACCCCACCCACAATCAGGGTGTTGCGCCTGAGCCTGCGACCTGCCGGGGTCATGGTCCAGGGCATCCGGTTGAAGTACAGGGTCAGGTACAGGGCCACCTGTGCCAGTTCCTGCAGGTTCAGGAGGGGCAGGTAAGGCAATCTGGGACCCTGGGAGAGCAGCAGCAGAAAAACACAGGCCTGCAACACCTGCATGGGCACCATCACAGCATCCCGGTAAAACCCCGGGAAGGCACGGGTGTAATAGAAGCTGTTCCAGCACAGCACGTGCACCCAGTAGAACAGCAGCGGCACCAACACCCAGGCGTAGGTGGACAGGCCTTGCTGGGTCAGCAGGGCATCTGTCACCACCATGAGGCGGGTGAACAGCAAATAAGAGACCACCAAATGCAGCAACTTCTGCACCTCTGCCGTCCATCTGGAGGTGGCCAGCAGCACATGCTGCACCAAAAAATACAGGGCCCAGGCCAACAAACTGTACCCTTTTAAAGGCTGATCATCTCCGACCAGGCCAACCCCCAGAGTGCAAACCGCCCAGACCGGCAACAGGAAAGCAAAACCAGACAGGGTGGGGGTCTGGAACCTCTGGGCAACAAAGTGCAGCACCAGCAAAGCCAGACTGAGGGCCAGCAAGAACTGGCTGAGGTGCAGGTCGTTCCTCCAGAGCAAATACACCAGATCCAGAGCAGCCACAATCCAGCCCAATGCACCCGTGACCAGCAACCCCTGAGCGCCTGCTTGCTTCTGGCTTTGCAGGAAGATGCCACTGCCCAGCAGGGCCACACTCACCCAGATCAGACTGACCAGCAACACCACCGTGCTGCCTTCAGGGAACCAGCCCAGCACGACTGCTGCCAGAGCCAGACATTGCAACACCATGCCCCAGATGCGGTGAACACGGTTGCCCGCACGAACCCCGAACACCAGCAAGAGCACCCCGGACAGCGTCCAGATGGCACTGGTGGTCAGGGCACCGGTCAGGAGGGGCACCGCCAGCACCGCAAAACCAATGGCCAGCATCTGGTAGGTCTCCCCCACCGTTCTGAGCACCCCTCTGTTCCTCACATACAGGTAAAGCCCGTACTGCACCACAGCCACCATCAGGCTGCTGAGGGCCACCCCGGTGCGCTCTCCTCCCAGCAAACCCGCCTGTTGAACCAGAGACAGCACCGGCACACTGAGCAGCAAAACATAATCTGAGCGCCCAGAATTGCGCTTGAGGGCATGCACCAGCGGGGTCAGGGTGTACATGGCAAAAAACAGGACCAGGAAAGGCTGGGCCACCGGGTAATGCTCAGGGGTGTAAGCCAGCACCCCCCACACACTGGCAAACAGGAAGGTGAACAGGTAACCCATCACGTTCAGGTAGCGCCAGAGTTTCAGGAAAGACAGCCACACAATTCCTGCATTCAGCAGCGTGTAGTAGGTGAAAATCAGGGCCATCAGGGAGGGGGTGAGGTCCACACTTCCTGTTCGCATGATGATGGGGGCCAGAAACCCACCCACCACACTGAGCACCGCCAGCATCTGGGCGTTTTGCCTGAGGGCCAGAACTCCGCCCAGGATGCCCACCAGCAGCCACAACAAAAGCCCTGCAGCAAAAGGCAGAATGCCATACAGCACACTGGAGGCATACACCATGAAATACAGAATGCCCAGCGCTCCCCCTTGCAGGGCCACACTGAACACCTTGCGGGACTTCCTGACATACCAGCCCCAGCCGAACAGAATCCCGGAGCAACTGGCAGCAATCAGCAGCTTCAGGAGAACAGCCAGATCCTGACTGACCGTGAGCTTCAAGAGAAAACCCATGCCCAGCAGCACCAGAAGCACCCCAAGGCGCACCAGTGCACGTTCTCCAGTGAAGAACTTCAGGAGCCAGCCCACCGGGTCCACCTCCTGATCCAGTGAGGATCTGGGCCTGACCGGCCCTGAACCGGGAGAGGGACTCCGTCCGGGGAAAGCTGGAGGGACTGGAGCAGGCTGAGCAGAAGGCTCTGCAACAACTGCTTCTGGAGCCTGTTCTGTAAAGGTTTCTTGTTCGGGAAGGGCAGCAGGAAGGTCTTCTTGCAGCACCTGGTGAGGTGGAACTTGAGGCTCTGCCACGGGTCTGTCTTTCACAGGCTGTTCCAGCAGTTCCTGAGCTGTTGAAACCGTTGCAGCAGGCGAAGGCCTGTCGTTCAGCAGGTCCTGCCTGAGTTCAGCCAGTTGACGGCGCAGAAAAGCCACTTCTTTTTTCAGCACATCCAGCTGTTCTTGCTGGGTCCTGGCCCTTGAGTTCTGAATTGCATTCACAATGATGGCTGGAAGCGCAAAAAAGAACAGCACCACCAGAAAGTAAAACAGCCATTCCATGCTTCAGTTTGGCACATCAGGGAAGGCCGAGGGCCGAGGGCCGAGAGCCAAAAGCCAGCGTTCAATTTTGCCCTGATGGAGCGAAAGACCAGCACGGAGCTTTGACAGAAAACGGCATCCGTCAAAGCTGCTTTCCATTCCAGAAGACAAAAACTTTCACATGGTCCAGTCACTGTGACCGGATCTGGTTGCCGCCCTCGGCCCTTCTTGACCCTACAACGCGGTCCAAAACGGTTTGTGACCGCTGGGTCGCTTCTTGACCCTACAACGCGGTCCAAAACGGTTTGTGACCGCTGGGTCGCTTCTTGACCCTACAACGCGGTCCAAAACGGTTTGTGACCGCTGGGTCGCTCGGCGCTCGGCGTTTCACTTTGCGGTATCCTCTTCTTTATGGTTGTGACTCGCATTGCCCCCAGCCCCACCGGTGACCCGCACGTCGGGACGGCCTACCAGGCCCTTTTTGATTACATCTGGGCCAAGAAAAATGGCGGAAAGTTCATTGTTCGCATCGAAGACACGGACCGCAGCCGTTACAACGCCGAGTCCGAAAAACGCATTCTGGAGATGTTCGTCTGGCTGGGCATCCCTTATGATGAAGCCCCTGACATTGGGGGTCCAAACGCCCCTTACCGCCAGAGCGAGCGTCTGGAAAATTACCACAAACACGCAGAGCAACTGCTGGAATCGGGCTGGGCTTACCACGCCTTTGAAACCCCCGAGGAGTTGCAGGCCATCCGGGAAGATTTGAGGTCCAGAAACATCAACCTGGGTTACGATGGTCGGGCCAGACAGATCCCCCTGGAAGATGCCCGCAAACGGGTGGCTGCCGGAGAACGCCATGTGATTCGCCTGAAAAGCCCCAGAGCTGGAAGCACCCTTTTGAAAGACGCTTTGCGGGGCACCATCAGCTTTGACAATGCAGGTGTGGAAGATGCCGTGCTGATCAAAGGGGATGGCTTCCCCACCTACCACCTTGCAGTGGTGGTGGATGACCACCTGATGGGCGTCACCGATGTGATCCGTGGTGAGGAGTGGATTCCCTCTGCACCCATTCACGTGCTGCTGTATCAGGCTTTTGGCTGGCAGGAACCCAACTGGATTCACATGCCGCTGCTGCAGAACCCCGACAAGACCAAGCTCTCCAAACGCAAAGGTAACACTTCTGTGGAGTGGTACCGCAAAGAAGGCGTGCAGCCCGAAGCCCTGCTGAACTACCTGGGCATGATGGGTTTTTCCATGCCAGATGGCCGGGAAATCTTCAACCTGCAGGACCTGACCGAGGCTTTCTCTTTTGAGCGCATCAGTCTGGGAGGGTCGGTGTTCGGGTGGGACAAGCTGAAATGGCTGAACGCCCAGTACATTCGTGAAGTTTTGCCCTTTGAAACGGTGGCAGAGCGCCTGCACAGCCACCTGCAGGAGCACGGTCATGAAGTCCAGAACGATGATTTTTTCAAGGGTGTGGTCAAACTGATGCTGCCCCGCATTGAGGTCTTCAGCGAATTCTGGGACAAAACCGGTTTCTTCTGGTCCGAAGATTATGCCGTGAATGAAAAAGCCCAGAACAACATCAACGGCGGTCAGGACGTATTAAAGGCCCTGCTGCCCAGATTGGAAGCCCTAGAAGATTTCTCCCACGACTCCACCCATGACCTTTTCAAGGCTTACGCAGAAGAAGCGGGTCTGAAACTGGGCAAAGTGATGCCTCCCGTGCGTGCCGCCATTGCCGGAACCATGGAAAGCCCTGACATGGGAGAAATGCTCAGGCTGCTGGGCAAAGCGCGGGTGCTGGCCCGCATTCAAAAAGCCATCCAGTAAACCTTTACATCAATTTTGTGGGCCATCCTATACTGAAAGGATGGCCCGTATGGTTTGGTTCAAAACACTCAAATGCCATGAAGATTCACATCGATCTTCCCAGGCCCTGGAAGAGGGCATTCGCAAAATATTTGTTCAGGCCACTTCCGTATGGCAGCACTCCAGCCTGAACTGGTTACCAGCCAGCAGCAAAGGACTGAAAGCCCATTTTCATTACAGGGGAACCGTTGTGGTGCTGGAAAACCGGGAAGGCCAAGACGGTGAACACCACCTCTGTCTGGAAAGTGAAGTCGCACCCCTTCAGCAAAAAGCAGATGCCCTGCTGGAGGCCAGCAGAACATCTTTTTCGAATCTGTCGGAAGACCTGGCAGACACCCTGGCCCGGGGCATACTGAATGTTTTTGCAGGAAATGTGGAGCAGACCGTCCGCATTTTCCTGAAAATCACCGGGGGCATTCCAGGCTTTCTGGGAGGCATGGTCTTGCATGGAACCTGCATGGCCCTGGGACTCGGCACCAGACAGCAAAAAGTAGAGCAGTATTTTCAGCAACAGTTGATCAGGATGCTTCGTACAGGAGGATGGTGAAGCCCTCACTGGACCACCTGAACCATTCCGGGTCAGGATTTCATTCGCAATGCCTTGATGCCCCGGATCACAAACCCACCCACGTATTCGGTGGGAGCCTCCGGGTGCAGCAGTTGCAGATCTGGCATCCTTTGCAGCAGGGTCTTGATGGACACTTGCATTTCCAGACGGGCCAGAGGCGCACCCAGACAGTAATGGGTGCCCAATCCAAAAGTCAGGTGTGGGTTCTGTTCACGGGTGAGCACCAGTTCATCTGCCCGGTCAAACTTTCTGGGGTCCCGGTTCCCGGAGGCATAAAGCAGGCACACCTCCTGACCCTGCTTCAAGGGAACACCATTGAATTCCATGTCCTGCAGCACATAGCGCTCGAACATCGGGAGGGGGGTGTCGTACCTGAGCATCTCCTCAATGGCGGTTTTGAACAGGGGCGTGCTGGAGCCTTCTTTCTGGGCTTCCTCTTTCAGCAGGGCAACTTGCTCAGGGTGTTGTAGCAGGGCCAGCATGCCCGCTGTGCTGCCGTTCACCGTGGCTTCGTGACCGGCGTTCAGCAGCAAGATGCAGGTGGCAATCAGTTCATCCTGGGTGAGCCGGTCTCCAGATTCCTCCACCTGCACCAGGGCACTGATCAGGTCATCTCCGGGATGGATCTTGCGGTCTTCTGCCAGTTCTTTCAAAAAGGCAGAGAATTCGATGGTGGCCTGGTTTGCCTCGTGTTGCTGCTGTTCGGTGTACCCCAGTTCGTAGAGTTTTACGATGGCAGCAGACCAGGGGCGCAATTTAGGGCGGTGCTCCTCAGGAACGCCCAGAAGCTCTGCAATCACGGTCACAGGCAGGGGTTCAGAGAACTCCTCCACATAATCAAAACTTTCCTGCTGTTTCAGGGCATCAATGGTGCGGTTCACAATGGCCTGAATGCGTTCTGAAAGCTCCTCCACCCGTCTGGGGGTGAAAGCCTTGGAGACCAGCGCACGCAAACGGGTGTGGTCCGGAGGCTCCCGGTCCAGCATGTGGGTGCTGTTGAAGGCTTCAAATTCCTTTCTGCGCGGGTCCACCGGAGGCCAGCCCAGCTCATCCCTGGACAGGATGTGCAGGATGCTGCGCCCAAACCTGCGGTCCCTGAGGATGCTGGAGATGTCATCGTAGCGGGCAAAGAAATGCTTGCCCCACACCGGATCAAAAAACACGGGCATCTCATCTCTGAGGCGTTCAAGGGTCGGGTAGGGATCACGCACAAATGCAGGATCGTTGATGTTCAGGTGGAACTCGGGGACGGACATGTGGGCATCATAACCCGCAGGGTGGTGGGTCGTCAGGGGTCAGCAGCGAGACTGAACCCATTTGTTTGATCAAGAAACAAACATCTTTTTTAGTAAACTTATTCGTATAGACAGGAGTTGCAAGATGTGAAAGTCGGGAGTAAGATGCCCTCAATCAAACAACCAAATCTACAAACGTGCGAGCGGCCCGGCAAGACCATGCCTCAGATCTTCAGATCAAAATTTCGGGCCATTTTGTTTAGTAATCGTATCCAGGATTGCTGAACGAATCGCCAGAAAGGACCCTCAAGATGAACTGCAACCGCCTTGTCCTGTCCCTTTTCACCCTTTCGCTTGCCGCATGCTCCCAGCAGACCCCCCATTCCCAGGAAATCACCCCACAGGGCATCACCACCCAGAACTGGACTGCCACAGTGGTGAGCGGCCAGACCCTCCTGAAAAACAACGGCACGGTGGTCACCCTCAAAGGCATCAACTGGTACGGTCTGGACGGAAGCCAGCAAATGGGCGGCACCTGGACCAGCGATGTGTTGAATGGCAGCACCCGCACCCACGACCTCGACTTCTGGTTTTCACGCATTAAGGCGCTGGGATTCAATGCCATCCGGGTTCCCCTCTCTGCAGACACCATCTGGAACAACGCCACCGGCAGCAACACCATGCTGAACACCGTGGTGCAGAAAGCCAACAGTTACAACATGTACGTGCTGCTGGGATACCAGACCTGCAGCCCCAGCTACCTGGGGGGCAACCTGGTGGGCGATCCCTCCACCTGCCCAGACCGCACCTGGGACCTGGGATCCTGGCTGTATTACATGGAAAAACTGGCCCAGGTCGCCAAAAACAACCCCAATGTGATCGGCATCGATGTGTTCAATGAACCGCACAAACTGGGCTGGAGCACCTGGAAAGGCTACGCAGAACAGGCCGTGACCCGCATGGAACAGACCTACAGCACCCTGACCGGACGCAACATCCTCTATTTCGTGGAAGGATCAGGCGGAACCCCCAACTGGGGAGCAGACATCAGCGGGGCCTCCACAGCATCGGGAAGGCTGTTCTCTGGCGGGGGCGTCAACCAGCAAATCGTGTACAGCCCCCACTTTTACGGCAAATGGGTCACGGCCAGCAATGCCACCAGCATCGTCAGCAACGTGGTCAACAGTGGTGCGCCAGTGGTGATTGGAGAATTCGGCATGGTCCCGGACACCAGCAGCACAGCCACAGGAGGCACCGTCTGGGGGGCAAATTTCATCAACGGGGTGAAAGGGAAATCTCCCAGTTTCTTCTACTGGGCCTGGAACGCCAATGAGTACGACGGTCCTTACGGCATCCTGCGCAAGGAAACCAATGGCAACAGCAACTGGTGCATCGCAGAATACGACATCGTGCAGACCCTCAAAAACAATTATGGTCTGAGCATCACTGCCCCCTACACCCACACCGTGTGTTACTGACCTTCACCCATCTCCTCTCTCCTTAAAAAAACCCATGCAGTGCCAGACTGGCATTGCATGGGTTGATGCTTGAAGGTTGATGCTTGAAGGTTGATGCTTGAAGGTTGATGCTTGAAGGTTGATGCTTGAATGTTGATGCTTGAATGTTGATGCTTGAATGTTTACTGCAGCATGAAATCGCTCATCACTTCGGGGGCAGCAGTGTCGAAACCCACCACGTCCAGCATTCCAGCGTCTTTTGGATCTGCGATGCTGAAGCGGTTGGACACCATCCCGACCACAATCAGTTTTGCAGCAATGCCCATTTCACGGCGGTACTGCTGCAGGGCCTGGGTGGGATGGATCCTGCCTGCCCAGGTTTCGCTGTCGGTGTAAACCACGAAGGTGTCAATGGGGATGTTTTCCTTCAGGGCGTAGCGCATGGGCAGAGAGCAATCCGTTCCACCCATGGGAACCGCAGCCACCGTGCGAATCACATCGTCCAGACGCTGGCGGGGAGAGATCTTGATGGGGGTCATTCCGGGGTCTCCCCCACCCCACTGGCCGCCGTATCCACCGTTGGCAGCACTGAATCCGGTCACCATGTGCTGGCTTTCCACCGCAGCGGTCACCAGGGCCATGGCAGCACTCGCCACCCTGGGGGTCAGTCCGGGCACACCCGCAATCTGACCGCACTCCATGCTTCCCGAGACATCCAGCGCCAACATGATGCGTTTGTCTGTGGGGGTCACTGCACCAAATGCCGTGTAGAACGCAGCATCCAGTGCATCCACCACAGGCTGAACCGGAGTCCAGCTTCTTTCCTGACCGCGCATGCCGTGACCGGCCTGGTAGGTCTTGAGGGCAGCCAGCACCTTGATGGGGTGCAGGCGGGCCTTCTGGATCGCTTCACTGGAACCCAGTTTGCGCACCACCAGACGGCTTGCTTCGCTCATGGGGGTGACCAGACCAATGCGGGTCATGTTGGCAAGGTTGCGCACCATCGCCTCCAGGGGCATGTGGGGCAGCATGGCCTCCCACACTTCCGGACGGGTCAGGAATTCGGTGGGGATGGCTTCACGGGGCAGCCTGTACTTCTCGATCAGGCCAACCACTTCTTTCAGAGAGGCGGTCTGGGCCTGCCTGAAAGCATCCACGATCTCCAGACCTTCAGCAGGAGCAAACTCATCCTGGGTGATCCAGCGGTACAGCTTCTGCTGGGCATCACTCTGGGCCTTGGGGTGAGACAGGCGCAGGGCATCCCGATGGGTCCAGCCGTCACGCTGGCGGTATTTCACTGCCTGGTAAGCCAGAGCCTTCACATCCTTCTGGTTGTACCAGTCGGCAATGGCACGGCGCAGACCGCGACCCCATCCACGAAAACCCTGAACGTAATCCATGAAGTGGAACAGGTGCGTCCCGATGCGGGCCACACGGGGCAGGGCCTCCAGAGCAGCTTTTCGGGTCTGTTGATCACCAAAACCTGCGCACATCGCCAGTGCAAAGAGGGCAGGATCGTTTCTGGGGGCACGTCCGGATTCACTGATCTCAGCAATCCGTTTGACGGTCCTGATTCCATCCTGTTCAATGCAGCGTCTGACGGCCTCTGCATTCTCGATGGTCAGCTTCTGTTCACTGACATGATAGGTTCCGCCTTCCGATCCGAGGATCAGGAAACGGTCCAGCTGAATCCAGTCACCGACTTCCCAGGCGTAACCACCAGCGTTGTTGGCTTTCTGGCTCGTTCCGGGGATGGGCTGGTTCTGAGGGGTGCGAGCGGTCTGGTAATGCTTCGTCCACTTCATGTTTTCACCTTCTTTCGGGAGGGAATGGCTTATTGGCGAACCGTTTCTTTGAACGGTTAAACGGCACATATCAAGGCCGGATGATGTTCCGGTGTGGGTTTCGGTGGTTCAGACAGATCACCCATCACCTTCGACCCGGCCTTCTGAGACAAACATTTTCCAGCGGTTCTGCAAACCTTACTGCAGAGACCAGGGTTTTTCAGCTTGCTGCCCTGGTCAAACATTGCAGGTTTACAGGTGGATCAACCCCCCGGAGGGAAAGTGAGGTCACCCAGTTCCAGCGACCCAATGCCGGTAAAAACGGAAATGGATTTGGGGAGTGCAGATTTCCACTCGCCTGTCTGGAAAACCCGTCCGAAAATCAAAACCTGCAGATGAAAAACGCGAACAGGATGTATACGGTTTAACTTGAAAGGTTAAGGTAACCTGTTCCCTCCGACCCACAGGGTCAAACCCAGATTTAAAAATTCAAATCCATACAAAAAGTGCGACTTGAATCCATCCAGCACCTGTTTAAAGCAAAACTTGAAAGCTTGCGGGTGAGGGTTCACAACTGGGTGGTCTGGAGGGTAACCCAGCTGTTTCGACCCGCAAGAAGGAATTTTTATTTTGTCGTGGATGTTCAGGTAACCCATCCCTCCACGACGCGGAGTGTTTGACATGAGGGATTTCTCCCTCTGGTGGAAAAGGTGGGACTCGAACCCACAACCTTCTGTGTGCAAAACAGATGCTCCCCCTATTGAGCTACAGACCCAGACGTGTCAAAACATTGAAAGAGGGTTTGAATGGCGAGCCAGTGTTTTGTGTTTTTCTGCACATGCTGTGAGGCCGTGGGACAGCCCACAAACCTTCACAGCATGCACAGCGTGGTGGAGGTGACAGGAATCGAACCTGCGACCAGCCGATTAACAGTCGGTAACCATCTACCGTCGGCTCGGGACCAGAGGAGTGTGTGTCTGTGTTTCCGAGCAAGGGCTGGCGGACGGTGTTGCTGCTCTACCACTGAGCTACACCCCCACGAAAAAGAGAAAAAAACAACTTGAAGAGAAGTGACAGGATTCGAACCTGTGACCTGCCGATCCATAGTCGATAACCATCACCCTGTCGGCTCGACTTCCGAAGAAATGCAAGCAAGGTGTAGAGGACGGTATTTTTGCCGCTCTAGCCACTGAGCTACACCTCTCATTCATGTCTGAAGTGGGTCACACGGTGGGATTTGAACCCACATGCCCTTGCGGGCGCAACATCCCAGATAACCATCACCTGTCGACCCGAGGGTTTCGGATGAGGTGGCGGGGACGGAAATGCCGGTTGCCCGGCGTGTTGTGCGTCTACCCTGTTCCGCCACGTGTGCTTCAGACGTGTTCAGTGTAGACAAATCGTTCATCTTTCACATTCACCAAAACGCTTAAGGAACAGACAGACCAAAAGGCCTGTTCCAACAAGCTTCGGATGCTTGTTTATGCTTATTTTCCGTTATTTGGAGGGGTTTCCAAACACCTGCACCCAGTAATAGCGGTCTGCAGAAGAGGCATTTTCGGCAAAGCCCACCCCCAGTTCGGTGTACTGGGCATCCATCAGGGTCTGGCAGTGGCCTGCAGAACTGTCCAGCCACGCCTGAATCGCTGCCTCAATGGTTTTTTGCAACGCCAGGGCGGTGTTGGAGGTCACCACAGCCAGGTTCTCTCCCACCTCATCAAAGCTGTATCCTGCAGCCCGAATCCGGTCCTGGGTCTGGTCGCCTCTGGAACCTGTGTGGTTCAGAGCTCCCATTTTGACCATGTCCTGGGCATGGTATTGCGCAGCCAGAGAAAGTTTGTTCTGCAGTTTCACAGCAGGAGCTGCAGGAAAAGCTGTGGTCCCTCCCATCTCTTTCTTGCAGTTCCTGGGAACAGCTCTGGCATCGTTCACGGCCTTGAGCATCATCTGCTGAGAGGGCGCGTCCAGCACCACCACCCCGCTGAAGTCCAATGGCGTGCCTCCCAGCGTGCCACATGCCGTCAAAAGTCCCAGAGCCACCAGAACAAGTTGTTTCATACCTCAGGGTACTGCTTTTTCAGGAGAACTTCAGTTGCAGAAGCAGCACGAATCCCTTTAAGGCGTTTTTCTCAGTGCTGCACACCCAGAACCTGCACCCAGTAACGACCATATTCTGTGTCCTGTTTCTCAGCATACCCAAACCCGACCTCCCGAAAATCAGGGTTCATCAGGTTCCTGCAGTGGCCCGGAGAGGTCAGCCAGCCATCGATGGTGGTCTGAACATCCGGGTAGCCTGCTGCGATGTTCTCTCCCACCATGCGGTAGCTGTAATTGAACCTCAGCGCCCGCACCACCACATCCGATCTGTCTGATCCCTCGTGGGCAAAGAAATCATGTTCGGCCATGTCCTCTGCATGGGTCTGGGCCGCCGCAATCAGGCGAATGTTGAGCATCAGGGGACCAGCAGCAGCATAGACATCATTGCCACACTTGCGGGCCACTGCACGGGCCGCATTGGTGGCTTTCAGCAGCCTTTGCAGCGCATCTTCACTGGGCATTCGGTAGGTCTGTGGCTGCATGGATGTTCCCCCGGAAGGTGTGCTGGATTGAGGGCTGGACTGGGGATGGGGTTGAGGACTGGCAGGGCGGTTCAGGCACCCGGTCAACACAACGGGAAGCAAAAGCAGGGCACGGAACTTCACAGCCTCAGGTTAAAACACCCAGAAAAAATGTGGTGAGGAGGGTTTGAGCTTTTCCTCACTTTTGGGAGGGCTGGGGGCAAGCTCCCCCTGTTCCTCAATATGTGTAAAACCCTCTCCCACTTTTGCGCCCGTAAAGTCCTGCCTGCACCATCTTGCGCAGCAAAGGGCTGGGGCGGTACTTGTCGTCTCCGAGGCCTTTGTGCAGCACTTCCATGATGGCCAGACAGGTGTCGAGTCCAATGAAATCTGCCAGGGTCAGGGGTCCCATGGGGTGGTTCATGCCCAGTTTCATGATGCCGTCAATGGCTTCGGGGGTGGCAACACCTTCCATCACGCACTGGATGGCTTCGTTGATCATGGGCATCAGGATGCGGTTGGAGACAAAACCTGGAAAGTCTTTGCATTCGATGGGGGTTTTGCCCATCTGTTTTGCGGTTTCAACAACGAATGCTGCGGTGTCATTGCTGGTGGAGTAACCCCGGATCACCTCAACAAGGCCCATCAGGGGCACCGGGTTCATGAAGTGCATCCCGATGAATTGTGCTGGACGGCCTGAAGCGGTGGCCAGGCTGGTGATGGGAATGCTGCTGGTGTTGCTTGCCAGCACCCCCTCAGGTTTCACAATTTGCCCGAGCTGTTGAAAGAGGTCCAGTTTAAGGCTTTCATTCTCAATGATGGCCTCCACCACCAGATCACAGTCCTGAAAGTCCTGCAAAGAGGTGGTGAATCGAATTCTGGACAGAATCTCTTCGGGGGCCTCGCTGATTTTGCCCTTCTCATGGAGCTTTGCAAGGGAATTCTGAATGGTGCTTTTTCCCCGTTCAAGTGAAGCCTCTTGCACATCCTGCACCAGCACGGTGAACCCACTCTGGGCCGCCACCTGTGCGATGCCTCCTCCCATCTGACCTGCACCAATCACACCAAATTTCATGCGGCTCCTTTATTGCACCGGGACAGATCCCAGGTTTTCAGACATGTTTTTGATCCCTCTGCCCCACACACAACCCGAAATCAGAAAAATCAGAGCCGCCTGACGGCCATGGACAGACCGTTGCCTCCACCCATGCACAGGGTGGCCACCCCCATTTCTCTGTCCTGCTGCTTCAGGGCACTCAGCAAAGTCACCAGAATCCTGGCTCCACTGGCCCCAATGGGGTGCCCGAGGGCCACTGCCCCACCATTGACATTGATGCGTTCTGGATCAATGCCCAGCTCCTGGGTGACCGCAAGCGCCTGCACACTGAACGCCTCGTTGATTTCCCACAGGTCGATGTCACTGCCCTGCAGGTTCAGTTTCTTCAGCAGGTTCTGGGTGGCTGGAACAGGAGTCATCATCACCCATTCGGGGTCCAGACCGCCGGTGGCATAACCAACAATTTCCGCCAGGGGTTTCAGGCCGTGCGTCTGTGCAAATTCCTCGCTGACCACCAGCAGACTGGCTGCTGCATCGTTCAAGCCAGGGGCATTTCCTGCGGTGACACTGCCTTCTTTGGTGAAAGCAGGTTTCAGTTTTCCAAGGGCTTCCAGGCTGGTTTCCCTTCTGGGGCTTTCATCGGTGTCGATGATGGTGTTGCCCTTGCGGCCTGCAATTTCCACAGGCACAATTTCTTCTTTGAAGCGTCCCTCATCGATGGACTGCAGGGCCTTCTGGTGGCTGCCGTAAGCGTAAGTGTCCTGACTGGCCCGGTCCAGACTGTACTTCTGGCAAACCAGTTCTGCAGTCATGCCCATGTGCTGGTCGGTCATGGCACACCACAGGCCGTCCTGAATGTTGGCATCCAGAGCCTGAGCATGTCCCAGACGGTATCCCTGACGTGCTCCCATCAGGAGGTGGGGGGCATTGCTCATGCTTTCCTGACCGCCTGCCAGAACGGCGTGCTGGTCTCCAGCCCGGATGCTCTGGGCCGCCAGCATCACGGCTTTCAGGCCACTTCCACACACCTTGTTGATGGTCAGTGCTCCAACGCTGCTGGGGAGTCCTGCTTTCAGGGCCGCCTGACGCGCCGGATTCTGACCCGTTCCTGCCTGAATCACCTGTCCCAGAATCACTTCTTCGATCAGGCTGGCATCCACCCCAGACCTTCTGAGGGTTTCTTTGAGGGTGATGCTTCCGAGTTCAGGGGCACTGAGGCTGCTCAGGCCACCCAGAAATTTGCCAATGGGGGTTCTGCTGAGGCTGACAATCACGGCTTTCGACATGCTTCCTCCGTGGGCACAGGAATCAGTCCTGTTGATGGATTTCTGCTGGGGTTTGAAGGTCTGGATTGAACGGAGATTGGATTGCTTTTGATCCTAACATACTGCTGCCTATACAGCTTTGTACAGCAGGAAAGTGAATTGACGAAGGAAAAATGGAAGAGATTTTTAGGGTAAAACGAGTATTGCCGAGAGCCGAGAGCCAAGAGCCAAGAGCCAAGAGCCAAGAGCCAAGAGCATTGTGATTTGAAGAAATCTCAAGGTCAATGCCCAAAAGCTTGAACTTTGAGGAGACTGCCTTTTCTGATGCCCTGCAAAAACCCCTGGTTGTTCAACAACAAGGCTTCGAGCCTTTTGCCCTGTGCTCTCGGCGATCCTCCGTCACATATTTTTCACCCTATTGTAGTACGCTGTCAGTCAATGGAAATTGCAATTTTCGTCATTGTGTGGCTGGTGGGGCTGGTGGGCACCTTCATTCCCGTGATCCCGGCAACCTTCGTGGTGTGGCTGGGGGCACTCATTTACGCTTACATGACCGGGTTTGCCGAGGTCACCTGGGCCTGGCTGATCGGTCTGGCGCTGCTGGCCTTGCTGACCATGACCATCGACAACATCGCCAGTGCCTGGGGCACCAGAAAGTATGGAGGCACCAACCTTGCCATGCTGGGGGCCATTGTGGGCGGCATCGTGGGGATCTTCCTGGGTCCACTGGGATTGTTCATCGGTCCTTTTGTGGGGGCTTTCGGGTTTGAACTGCTGAACAAGCAGCCTCCAGAATCCGCCCTGAAAAGCGCATGGGGCGCACTGGTGGGTTTGCTGGCCGGGATTCTGGGCAAGTTCATCATGCACCTGATCATGGGTGGGCTGGTGCTGTGGAGGGCTTTGACTTGAAGACCTTCACCTTCTACAGCAGACCGGGCTGCACCCTGTGCGACAAGGCAGAACACCTGCTGCAGCAGGCTGGCATACAATACGAAAAGAAAGACATTTCTACAGACGTTGAACTTGAGGCGGCCTTTGGCTGGGAGATTCCCGTGCTGCTGGAAGGAGACCGGGTGCTCTTGAAGGGGATTTTTGTGGAAGATGACGTGATGGAGTTGAGGGAGTAACATGCATCCAATTTTTTTACAGATCGGCAGTTTCACCATCGCCTGGTACGGCGTGCTGATGATGGCAGGCATCATGGCCGGGGCCATCATTGCCCAGCGTCTGGCCGTCAAACGGGGCCTGAACGGCAACCTGATCAGCGACATCATCTTCTGGGCCGTGATCTGGGGGGTCATCGGGGCACGCGTGGTCTTTGTGGTCACCAGTCCAGAGATTTTTGAGGGCATCACCGATGTGGGGCAGCGTTTGCTGGCTTACGTGAACGTGCGCAGTGGGGGCCTCAGCATCCACGGGGGCCTGCTGTTTGGCATTGCCGTGTTCCTGTATTACCAGTGGCGCTACAAAATCAACTTCTATGAATACGCCACCCTGCTGGCTCCTGGTCTGGGACTGGGCATCATTGGTGGGCGGCTGGGCAACATCATGAACGGCTCTGACACCGTGGGTCGCCCCACCGGCCTGCCCATTGGTTTTGTTTGGCCAGACTGGGCCAAAGGATTCCACACCGCCATGTGCAATCCCAACAACCCTGAAAACCTGGCCAACTATTGCACCAACGGTCTGGTGACGGTTCCCGTACACTTCACCCAGCTTTACGGGGTGATCATCGGGATCGTGATTGTGCTGCTGGCGTTTTACTGGCTGCGCACCAGAACCGCCTATCAGGTGTTCTACCTCACCGTGATGTGGTACAGCATTCTGCGTTCTGTGGTGGAAGAAACCTTCAGGCTCAACCCCCTGACCTTCAATGTGTACCTCTCGGAAGGTCCAGACAAGGTGGGCATCGGTCTGTTCACCCTCACCCAGGTTGCGAGCGCAGTGCTGGTACTCTGGTGCATTGTGATGCTTTTTCGTGAACCCAAAGAGCCCACCACAGTGAAGGAGCAAGTCCGTGCTTGAAGTCGTGATTCTGGCCGCGGGTCAGGGAACCCGCATGAAATCGAAACTCCCCAAAGTTTTGCATCCGGTGTGTGGTCGCAGCATGCTGGGGTACAGCGTGTTGCGTGCCCAGGAAATGGGAGCCCAGAAAATCGTGGTGGTGACCGGCCACGGTGCCGACAAGGTGGAGGAGGCCTTTGCAGCTTCTGGCGTGGTGTTTGCCCGCCAGGACCAGCAACTGGGCACCGCCCATGCTTTCAAACAGGCCGTGCCTCACCTGTCTGGCAACAGTGATGTGCTGGTGCTGTATGGAGACACCCCCCTGATCCGTCTGGAGACCCTGCAGAACATGCACCGTTCCCATGAAACGGCCCAGGCAGGCATGACTGTGCTGACCGCAGATCTGCACGATGCCACCGGTTATGGTCGCATCGTGCGGGGTCCAGACGGTGCCGTAGAGCGCATCGTGGAAGAAAAAGCCGCCAGTCCTGAAGAGAAGAAAATCCGCGAGTTCAACAGCGGTGTTTACCTGTTCAACCCCAGAGCGCTGGAACTGGTCGAGCAAATTGGCAACAGCAACGCTGCCAACGAGTACTACCTGACCGACATCCTGGAACTCTACCGCCAGGAAGGAGCCAGGGTGGAGGGCTTCAAGATTCAGGATGCCTCTGAACTGTCCGGTTCCAATGACCGCGTGCAACTGGCAGAAGCCGACCTGATCATGCGCAGGCGCATCAACGAGCAGCACATGCGTTCTGGTGTGACCCTCGTGGATCCCCAGAGCACCTACATCGAGGACACCGTCAGGATTGGCCGGGACAGCCTGATCGAACCCGGTGCGGTTCTGAAGGGGAAAACCGTTCTGGGTGAGGATGTGCGCGTCGGGGCCTACAGTGTGATCGAGGACAGCGTGGTGCAAGATGGCGTGACCATCAAGAGCCACACCGTTCTGGAAGGTGCCGAGGTGCATTCCGGGGCAGACGCAGGTCCTTTTGCCCGCCTGAGGCCCGGTGCCGTGCTGGAAAAAGACGTGCACGTGGGAAACTTTGTAGAGGTCAAGAATGCACGCCTGCTGGAAGGGGCCAAAGCCGGTCACCTTTCCTACCTGGGAGACGCCACCGTGGGCCGCGAGGTCAACGTCGGGGCGGGCACCATCACCGCCAACTACAACGGGATTGGCAAGTTCAAAACCGTGATTGGCGATGGGGCCTTCATTGGCAGCAACTCTGTGCTGGTCGCTCCGGTGGAAGTTGGAGCAGGGGCCATGATTGCCGCTGGAAGCGTGGTCACCCAGGATGTCCCCGAAGGTTCTCTGGGCGTGGCACGCGGCAGACAGCGCAACATCGACGATTACGCCCGCCGTTTCTGGGAACAGCACCATGAAAAAGTCAGCCAGAAACATGCGGTGTTACACGCGTGGTTGCAGGCCCAGAGCGCCAAGAATTCCTGAAAGCAACATTGTCCCTGGCAACCCTCATCAAAAACAGGCACAATGAAAAGGTGCATGGCCTTGATCAAGGTCACTGTTTCAGGGAACTTTCACCCGAGGCAGGCATTCTAAGCAGTAGGAGGTTGACATGAACCTAGGCCCCGGTGAAATCATTCTGATCCTGATCGCCGTGCTTCTGATCTTCGGACCCAAAAAGCTCCCCGAGCTGGGCAAGAGTCTGGGACAGGGCATCCGCGAGTTCAAGAAGGGCACCAAGGAAATGCGCGACGATCTGGAATCCAGCTTCAAGGACGAACCTGAAGCCCCAAAAGAAGCGCCCAAGAACGCTTAAACGCACAATCTTCAGGTGGTCTGTCTGCAAAGGCAGGCCACCTGTTTTTGGATGATGTTGAGGTTTCTTCTTAACTTTGTCCGTTAAACTGGGAGAAGCATGACCAAGAAGACCGCAAACGCTGAAGCCCCCCTGCTCGAACACCTGGAAGAATTGCGCATTCGCATCTTCTGGGCGCTTGGGTTCTGGGTTGTGGGCTCGGGGGTGGCCTGGAACTACCGGGCGAAAATCATTGATTTTCTGCAGTATCCCCTGACTTTCACCAAAACCAGCAGCAACCTGATGGTCACCCAGGTGACGGATCAGCTGTTCATGAGTTTCTCCATTGCCATGTGGGGCGGTCTGATCCTTTCGCTGCCCTTCATCCTGCACCAGATCTGGCTGTTTGTGGCTCCGGGCCTCTATGACAGCGAACGCAGGTGGGCCATTCCCATGATCCTGTGGGCCTTGCTGGCGTTCCTGACCGGAACGGCTTTCTGTTACTTTGTGTTTTTGCCCAAAGCCCTGCCGTTCATGATTGATTTTTTAGGTGCAGGTCTGGATGTGTCTTTTGTGGTGAACCTGAACCTGGGGCAGTACATCGGGCAGATGCTGTCTTACCTGCTGACCTTTGGTCTGGCGTTTGAACTGCCGATTCTGGCTTTTGTGCTGGCCAGACTGGGCATCGTGACCCACCAACTGATGGGAAGCTGGAGACGGTATGCCGTGGTGGTGCTGTTGATTCTGGCCGCCATCATCACCCCCACCCCTGACCCTGTGAACATGTTGATGCTGGCTGTTCCCCTGTATGTGCTCTATGAACTGGGGATCCTGCTTGCTAGAATAGGAACACCCAAAACCCAGGAAAGCGCTCTGGAACAGTAAATTTATGTTTCTAAAGATTGCACATAAACCTTAAGTTACTGTGCAGTATTTAGTGTACGTGTTACGTCAAGTTTTTGCTGGCTGCAGGGGAAAAATCACAGGCCTTTGTGGACATCTTTGTATAGAACTTGTTTAGCGTACTTGCTACCTTGTGATGGGCCACAGAAATAGACTGATCCGCATGGACGAGATCAACTCTCTACGCGCAGAGATCGACGCAATCAACCTGCAGATCCTGGAACTGCTTTCCAGACGTGCAGAAGTCGTTGTGAAAATCGGTGAAGCACAATCCCAACAGGGCCTGTCACACTACGACCCGGCCCGTGAAGAACAGATGCTGAAAGACCTCAGCAAAGCCAACAAAGGCCCCTACCCCGAAGCCACCATCAAAAAGCTCTTCAAAGAGATCTTCAAGGCCAGCCTGGACCTCGAGGAGCAGCAAGACAAAAAAGTGCTGCTGGTGTCCCGCAAAACCAAGAAAGACGACACCGTGGTTCAGATTGGCGACCTGCAGGTGGGGGGCGGCAATGCACCTTTCCTGATCGCCGGTCCCTGCTCCATCGAATCCGAAGAGCAAATGGACAGCACCGCCGAATACCTCGCTGGATACGGCATCAAAATCCTGCGTGGAGGTGCCTACAAGCCCCGCACCAGCCCTTACGGCTTCCAGGGCATGGGCGTGGACGGTCTGATCCTGGGCAGCCGCGCTTCCCGTGCCAACAGCCAGTACTTCGTCACCGAAGTGATGGACACCAGAGACGTGGAGATTGTTGCCGAATACGCCGACATCCTGCAGGTGGGCGCACGCAACATGCACAACTTCGCCCTGCTGCGTGAAGTCGGCAAGGCCAAAAAGCCCGTGCTGCTCAAGCGTGGCCTGAGTGCCACCATGGAAGAGTGGCTGTATGCTGCAGAGTACATCCTCTCCGAAGGCAACCCCAACGTGATCCTCTGCGAACGCGGCATCCGCACCTACGAAAAGTGGACCCGCAACACCCTGGACCTCAGCGCTGTGGCCCTCGCCAAGCAGGAAACCCACCTGCCTGTGGTGGTGGATGTCACCCACGCTGCTGGCCGCCGCGACCTGCTGATTCCCCTTGCCAAAGCCGCCCTGGCCTGCGGTGCAGACGGCATCCACGTGGAAGTGCACCCCAGCCCCGCCACGGCCCTCAGCGACAACGAGCAGCAACTGGATTTCGCTGGCTTCAAGAAGTTCTATGAAGCCCTTGAGCCCCAGCTCAAAGTCCCCGCTCGCGTTTAAACTTCAAAACTCCATATCCCCGAGAATGTCTCGGGGATTTTTTTGCTGGTTTTCTGAAGCTGGCAATCAAGGAAAACCCCGATCTTAAGGCTTTTTTGCAGGGTTGCCAGAGGTGAAAATTTGGTTATAATTGCACTTGTACATCTAAGCACAATTTAAAGAGGGAGGAAGAATGAAACGTCGCGATTTCCTCAAGAAAGCAGGCATCACCGGTGCTGCTGTGGCAGCCAGTTCCACCTTTGGAACGGTTCATGCCCAGACCAGTCCGACCATCCGCTGGCGGCTGGTGTCCAGTTTCCCCAAGAGCCTGGACACGATTTTCGGTGCTGCAGACATGCTGGCCAAACGGGTCAGTGAGCTCACAGATGGCAAATTTCAGATCAAAACTTTTGCAGCAGGAGAAGTGGTTCCCGGTCTGCAGGTGCTTGACGCCGTGCAGGCAGGCACCGTAGAGGTGGGCCACACCGCAGGGTATTACTTTGTGGGGAAAAGCCCCACATTGGCCTTTGACACCTCCGTTCCCTTCGGTTTGACCGCACGCCAGCAGAACGCCTGGCTGTACTACGGAGGCGGTCTGGAACTGCTCAGGGACGTTTATGCAGACTTCAAATGCATCAACTTCCCTGGCGGCAACACCGGAGCCCAGATGGGTGGCTGGTTCAAGAAAGAAGTCAAAGGACTGGCAGACCTCAAAGGCCTGAAGATGCGCATTCCCGGCCTGGGCGGTCAGGTGATGGCCCGACTGGGAGCCGTTCCCCAGACCATTGCCGGAGGCGACATCTACCCTGCCCTGGAACGTGGCACCATCGATGCCACCGAATGGGTCGGGCCTTACGACGATGAAAAACTGGGCTTTTACAAGATTGCCAAGTACTACTACTACCCCGGATGGTGGGAAGCGGGTCCTGGACTGTCTTTCATTGTGAACTCGGACGAGTGGAAGAAGCTGCCCAAAGAGTACCAGCTTGCCTTTGAGGTGGCCTCCGCAGAAGCCAACCTGCACATGCTGGCCAAATACGACGCCCTGAACCCTGCTGCCCTGCAACGTCTGGTGCAGAAAGGGGTCAAGCTGCGCAAGTATTCCAACGCCATCATGGACGCAGCCATGAAAGCCTCCTTCGACCTGTACGAGGAAGACGCTGCCAAGGACGCCAAATACAAGAAGGTCTACACCCAGTGGAAGAAATTCCGCACCGACTCCTACCGCTGGTCTGCCACCACCGATCTGGGATTCGAGCAGTACGCCTTCCTGAAGAAATAAACCGCAAAACAAAGAAAGACCGGGAAGTTCCCGGTCTTTCTTGCTGGACCCTGTCCTGAATCCAGCTACTGAATCCAGCGCAGCACCAGCACCGGAAAGGCAATCAAGAGGCCCACCATGATCACCTGGATCACCACAAAAGGCACTGCTCCCCAGTAAATGTCGATGGTCTTGATGTTCTTAGGGGCCACACTGCGCAAATAAAACAAAGCAAACCCGAATGGCGGGTGCATGAAACTGGTCTGCAGGTTCACACCGATCAGCACCCCGAAGTAGTAAGGGCTGATGCCCAGAGAATCCATCACGGGTTTCAAGAGCGGAATCACAATGAAGGCAATCTCGAAGAAGTCCAGGAAGAAGGCCAGCATGAACACGAAGATGTTCACAAAGATCAGGAAGCCGATCTTGCCGCCCGGAATGCTGGTCATCAGGGAATCCACCCAGTCAGAGCCGTACACCCCCTGGAACACCAGGCTGAACACCGTGGATCCCAGCAGGATGAACACCACAAAGGTGGTCAGGGAGGCAGTCTGCTGCATGGCCTGCCAGAGCAATTTGTAGCTCAGGCGCTTGTTGAGCATTGCCAGGATGATGGCCCCAACTGCACCCATCGCACCGCCTTCTGTGGGGGTGGCAAGACCAAAGAAGATGGTGCCCAGCACCAGGAAAATCAGGACCAGTGGGGGAACCATCACCCGCATGGCCTGCAGGAACAGGGCAAATCCCCTGACCTTGCGTGCCTCTTCAGGAAGGGCCGGGGCACTTTTGGGGTTCACGATGGTGGTGATCAGCACGTATAGCACATACATTCCGGTCAGGATCAGGCCAGGAACCATGGCCCCCCGGTACATGTCTCCGACAGAGGCTCCAAGCTGGTCTGCCATCACAATCAAAACCAGGCTGGGTGGGATGATCTGTGCCAGGGTTCCAGAGGCAGCAATCACCCCGGTGGCCAGGCGGGTGGAATAGCCGTAACGCATCATGATGGGCAGGGAAATCAGGCCCATGGCAATCACTGAGGCGGCCACCACGCCTGTGGTTGCTGCCAGCAAGGCCCCCACAAAAATCACCGCGTAAGCCAGACCTCCGCGCACCTTGCCGAAAAGCTGCCCCATGGTGTCCAGCAGTTCTTCGGCCATGCCCGAGCGCTCCAGAATCAGGCCCATGAAGGTGAAAAAGGGAATTGCCAGCAAGGTCTGGTTGAACATGGTTCCGGTGATGCGCAGGGGCAGACCGCTGAGGAACTGCCACTTGAAGACATCAAGTTCCACCCCAATGAACCCAAACAGCAACCCCACAGCCCCGATGGAAAAAGCCACGGGGTAACCCAGCAGCAGAAACACAATCAAACTCACAAACATCGCCGGAGGAAGAATCGCACCCCAATCCATCAGGCCACCACCGCCTCTTCCTCTTCATCCTGCTTGAACTGGTATTTTCCAGCCAGGAAAGCCGCGTTCTTGATGGCCTCTGAAAGGGCCTGCAGCATCAAGAGGGCAAAACCCACCGGAATCATCAGTTTGATGGGCCATCTGGGCAGTCCTCCAGCGTCTGGAGACATCTCCCTGATGTGGTAAGACTCGATCAGTTGCGGCCAGGAGAAATACACGATGCAAAAAGCTGTGGGAAGCAAAAAGAACAGGCTTCCCACCAGGTTCAAAATCGCTCTGGTTCTGGGCGAATAG
This sequence comes from Deinococcus roseus, assembly GCF_014646895.1. Lineage (NCBI taxonomy): Bacteria > Thermotogati > Deinococcota > Deinococci > Deinococcales > Deinococcaceae > Deinococcus > Deinococcus roseus. The sequence continues at coordinate 32,438 of NZ_BMOD01000006.1, read as the reverse complement.
CGGGTGTACAGCAAATCCACCCGCACATGGCGGTCATAGAGCAGGGCATATCCCCCCATCAGCAAAAACACCATGGAAAACATGTAACTCTGGGCTTCCAGCCAGGCGTTGGAACTCACCCCGAACACCTTGCGGATCACAGCGTTCCCGGATGAGACCAGCACCGACAGCAGAATCAACCACAGCACCACCTTGCCAATGCGGTCATTGATGGTGTCGATGAAAGCAGAAATACGCAACAATACGGCCATTCCCCCTCCTCTGTTTCAGTTGTTGTGCAAGTTGCTTCATTGTATGCACACGGGCATAACCCGTCAATGACAGCATTTTTACGATTTCAGGGTCAAAAGGGTCAGCAAGATCAGGCCGGGAAGAACATCACAGTCAGGGTGATCAGACCCAGAGACAAAACCGTGGAGAGCACCACCGTGCGAGCAATCACATGCACGTCTCCGCCGACCTCCACAGCCACCACAAAGGTGGTCACGGCTGCGGGCATCATGGCCCCCAGCATCATCATGGCCAGATCCAGATTCCTCAGGCCCAGCAACATGCACACCAGATAGGTGATCACCCCACCCCCCAGAAAACGCAGCAGGGAGGTTCGGACCGCCACCAGATCAATGGCCCAGCTCCAGGAACGAAAGGTTTGCATCCCCAGGGTCAGGAGCATCATGGGCAAAGCCGTGTCTGCCAGCAACTGCACCCCCCGGTCCATGAACACTGGAACCTCCCAGTTCAGGACGTTGAAGAGGATGCCCAGCACGGCAGCAGGAATGGGGGGCATCGTCAGGGTGCGTTTGATGTTCTCTTGGACATTGCGGGTTCCGGCCAGCAGCATCGGAGAGCCGATGTACATCACGATGATGGAAACCACAAAAAGCACCATCCCCCGTTCCAGACCCGTCTGACCATAAGCGAAAAGCGCAATGGGAAGTCCCATGTTCCCCGAATTCCCGAACAGGGCTGCAGCAATCACCGAACGGGACTGCACTTTTGGCAGGTCTCTGGTGGTGGCGTAAGTCAGGATGCCCAGCAAAACCAGGTACAGCACATATCCCAGGGTCAGGCTGAGGGTCAGGTTCAGGGGGATTTCTGCCTTGCGAATCGACTGAAACACCACTGCTGGAATCCCGGCATACAGGGTGACCCGTGCCAGTGTGGAAATGTCCAGTCCCTTAAAGGACCGGGCCAGCAAAGCCCCAATCCCGATCAGGATGAACACGGGCAACACAGCATTCAGGGCGGTCAGGAAAGCTCCCAAAGTTTCATCAATATACTTCATCCAGAGCTTTCAGCCGTCAGCACACCACATAAAGCGCAATAAAGCGCACTTCCCTGAGCTGCTCAGGCATTCCTGCTCTGTCAGAACCAAAAGACATCAAAGCACACCGATGGATCTTGCTGTGAACTGTAGACTGTGAACTGTAAACTTTTCGGCAGGTCCAGTACCCCATTCATTTTTGCTGGCAGACACCAAAAATCCCCCATCCGAAGGTGAGGGATCTCATGTCAAAGTGTCTGTCTGGGGGTTGTTCCCCGTTTATTCGTCGGACTTGGTGGTGTTGACCGGACCGGGGTTCTGGGTGCCAGAATCTGCAGCTGCAGTGCCTGGGGGGGTGTAACTGGCTTCCTGGCTGGCTGCTTCTGCCTGAATGGCGGCTTCGGCTTCCTCGGCGGCTTCGGGGTTCTTCTGGCCAATTTCGCGCAGGTCTTCTTCCTTCTGGGCAATTTCGGCCTGCAGGCGGCGCACTTCTGCGAAGAATTCGCCGGTGCCTTCCAGGGTGTTGGAGTTGAACACCTGTTTGCCCAGTTTGTTGTAGGTGGCGTCCAGATCCCGGTTCAGTTGAAAGAGTTCATAACGGGCTTTGCTGTACTGGGCGGCTTCTTCACCTTTGGTTTTGGCAACGTCCAGTGCGTTTTTCAGTCCTTTGGCCAAGTTGTCAAGAAAAGACATGTGATACCTCCTGTTCAGTGGATATTACGAGGAGTACGCGTTCAGCGTTCCCATAAATTCGGGCTGACTGGTTTCCAGGCCGTGGCGGGTGAGCACCCCGATCAGTTCTCTCTTCAGATCCATGATACCCTCTCCGGTCATGGCCGACACCACCAGTCCGGCATAGCGGTCCTTCAGGGCCTCCAGGCGCTCCTGTGTGGCCTGGTCTGCTTTATTGAGCACCACCAGCACAGGAATGTCTGTAAGTTCGAGTTCTTTCAGGATGTTCTCCACGGACTGGTATTTGATTTCAAAATCAGGGGCACTGGCGTCCAGAACGTGCATCAGCAGGTTGGCATCGCCAATTTCTTCCAGGGTGGCTTTAAACGCCCTTGCCAGATCTTTTGGCAGGTCACGGATGAATCCCACAGTGTCGGTGAGGATCACCTGTCCGTAGTTCTGCAGGAACACCTGACGGCTGGTGGGGCGCAGGGTGGCGAACAGCTTGTTCTCTGCCAGCACCTTTTTCTCTTCGCGCTGGTTGATCAGGGCGTTGAGCAGGGTGCTTTTCCCGGCGTTGGTGTAGCCCACAATGCCCACCACCGGGATGCGGTTTCTGGCACGGGCTTTGCGGTGTTCTTCACGCCTGCGGGAGAGGCCTTCAATGTGGTTGTCCAGTTCGGAAATCCGGTCGTTGATGTACCGGCGGTCCAGCTCCAGCTTGGTTTCCCCCGGTCCTCTGGTTCCGATGGCCCCGCCTGCTGATCCACCCGAACCCCCGATCCTGGAAAGCTGGGTGCCTTTCCCAAGCAGTCTGGGTTTCATGTAGCGCAACTGGGCCAGTTCCACCTGCAGTTTGGACTCTGTGCCACTGGCGTGCAGGGCGAAGATGTCCAGAATGAGCTGGGTGCGGTCCAGAATCTTCAGGTTGGTGACGTTCTCGATTTCCCTGGCCTGAGCAGGTGAAAGTTCCTGCCCAAAGATGATCATGCTGGCATCCAGGTGGTAGGCACGGGAGGTCAGTTCTTCCAGTTTCCCTTTGCCAATCACACTGGAGGGGTTGAGGTGCTTGCGGAACACCAGTTCCTTGTGCACCACCACAGCGCCTGCTGTGCGGGCCAGTTCACTGAGTTCCACCAGGCGGTCCTCGGCGTCGAATTCACCGGAGTCCACCTGCACCAGCAGGGCACGCTCGGCGTCTTTTTTCTGTTTTTTGAGGTCCTTGAAGCGGGCAAACTCCTCTTCGAGTGCCCGAACCTGACCCTGCAGATCCCATTCTTCCAGTTCGTGGAGGGTCTGGGGCACCAGGATGCGCCAGTCTTCCTCTTCCAGCGCCGAATTGGGCGGGGTGAGGTGGGCCACATGGGCTTTGACAGGCAGGGCGTCTTTCACCTCGATGGCACAGATGGCATCCAGGCGGTTCAGGAACAGGGTGGAGAGGTCAGATTTGCTTAAAGCCCCCCCTCTGGGATGGGTGTGCACCAGATGGAAGCCGCTCAAGCGGTTCTCGCTGTGCTTGACCGGGGGCAGGTCGGTGGCAGACGCGTCTCCGACAGAAACGGTCAGCACATGGCCCCGGCGGTCAATGATCACGGCGACCTCACGGCGGATTTCTGCGCTGAGTTCGCTCATGGCCCGGGCCAGTTCCGGGGTGACCACCATTCCTGGGGGCACCTTGCGGCGGTAAAGGTTCGAGAGCAATTTGACTTGGTTGGTTTTCAGGCCTTGCAGGTTTCCGTGTACTTTCTCTATGGTCGTGTCCTCCGACAAAAACGAGCAGTCTCCCTCCTCTGGGTGTCAGGGGAGGTGGTTCATGTCCATGGTCTGCATTGCTTAAATCATATTTTAACACCTGAAATGGAGGCCGTTCGGAAGTTATGCCCCAGTCTGCTTGAGGCCAGTTTGGGCCTCTTCTCACCGTTTTTAAAGGTCAGTGCTGTACAGGTCTGCCTCTGCAGCTCTGGGGATGACAGGAAATCAGTTCCGAATGTTGTCCATGGTGACTTCATGGTGCACCCGACTGGATTTTGAAGCATCCGCTTTATTGCCTAAGACAAATGCAAGGTGAGCCAGTACACTGTCTTTATCACACGGTCAGATTGAAGTTCTGGCATTGCAAACCGGGAGACACCCGGAACTTGCAAGAGGAGGTGGTGCAATGGGCAGCAACAACACGACTGTTTTTTCACTGAACGGCCAGATGCCACAAGCCTTTTCATCACTTCAGCCGTCCTTCTGACAGACCTGTTTTCCACATTCCAGTGCGTTCAAACCGCCTGCTGTGAAGACAGCGGAATTTTGCCCTGAAGGAGGATGGCTCTCAGGAGAATCCTCTTGCGTTACGACGATTACCCCGACACCCGGGAAAAATTCAGCAAAACCAACACCCGCAAAACCTCCAGCAAACGCCGCATCAAGGACCTGACCGAACACAAAGAGAAAAACACCTCTCTGGACAGGTTCGCAGACCACACCCTGCAGGAGCTCTTTGAACGGGGTTTCATTCAGGACATCATCTGGCAATTGCAGCAGGGCAAAGAGGCCACCGTGTATGTGGCCACCTCACAGCAAGGACTGGTCGCCGTGAAAGTCTATGCAGACATCCGGGCCAGGTCCTTCCGCAACGACAGCGTGTACCGTGAAGGCCGTTTTGTTGCCGATGTCCGCATCGAAAAAGCCATCCAGGACCGCACCAACGTGGGGATCAATGCCCAGCTGGTGCTGTGGGTGGAGCAGGAATTCAGGGAATTGCATGCCCTGCACCACCAGGGGATTGCAGTGCCAAAACCCATCGCCTGGAACGGCAATGTGATCGTCATGGAGTTCATCGGCACCGAAGATGGCGCGGCCCCCAGGCTTTCAGACCTTCACCTGTCAAAAGAAGAAGCCCGCAGCGCTTTCGAGCAGGCCAAAAACATCCTGCGGGGCTTTGCCAGAATGGGCAGGGTTCACGGAGATTTTTCGACCTTCAATTTGCTCTGGCACGAGGGGAAAGTCTATGCCATCGATTTCCCGCAGATGATCCGCTTTCGGGAAAATCCGCAGGCCGAAATCCTGCTCAGGCGCGACATCAAGGGCATGCTCAAAACCTTCTCCAAACTGGGCATTGCAGAAGACGAGGACGCGCTGTACCGGGAAGTGCTGAGACAGGTCCCCAGATAATGCCTGACCCATGACCCCTCCTCTGAACCTGAGGAGGGGTCATGTTGTTTTTGCCACCCTTGAAAGAACGTTGAAAAAAGATGGGCAAAGCCACCCATCTACACCAGTGTTCTGACCCAGCAAACCCCACCCACGAAAACGCTTTCATGTGCTGTACACTGGGGCAAAGGACAAAACATGACCAGACTGCGCCAGAACCCCTTCAAGACGGCTTTTGTTTCCCTGGGACTGCTGCTGGGCAGCTTTGCAGTGGCCCAGCACGTCAGCTTCAAACTGGAAACCACCCCCAGCACCATCAGCCCCGATCAGGTCAGCGGTTTCAATTTTGGGAACTTCATGAACATCATCGAGTTCCTGAAAGATTTTCAGTCGCTGGGTCCCAGGGTGATCCGTTTCCCCGGAGGCAACATCGGGGATGAATACAACATGGGTGAGGTCAACTTCACCGGCCTGAAAAACAACTGGCTGCTTTTGAACAAACCCAGAGTGGTGATTCAGACCCGTGTTTTCGCCCGTGCCAACGAGACCAGAGCAGAAAACACGCCAGAAGATGCCGCCAATCTGGTGAAACTGGCAAAGGCATTTGAAATTCCCGTGCTGTACTGGGAAATTGGCAATGAACCGGACCTGTATGCCGTAAACCGTGGAGACCCCAGCTGGACCCCCGAAAAATACTGCGACACCTTCCGGGCCCAGCGGGAAGCCATGCTGAAAGTGGATCCCACCATCAAACTCATTGGTCCCAGCATCTCCGGGGCAGGCAACCGCTTCTTTGTGGAGGGGTTTGTGAAAAAGTGCGGCGACATCGTGGATGTGCTGAGCTGGCACGAATACCCCACGGACGGCTCTGCCACCGAAGAATTCGCCCTGAACAGCGTGAATGGGGTCAGCAATGACCTGGAGTTTTACAAGAACCTCTGGAAAGATCCTGAGCGCAACCCTCTGGGGTACCAGCGCAAAATCGAACTGGGCATGACCGAACTGGGCCTCAGCTGGCGATCCCCCAGCTACCGTCACCTTGCCGATCAGGTGGCAGCACTGTGGGCCATCGAATCCACCCTTCGTCTGGCAGAGGGCGGCATGCAACTGATCAACTATTTCGCTCTGCAGGGCACCCAGGGACACGGCCTGATCGGGGATGATTTCACTTACAGACCGACCTATTACGCTTTCCAGATGCTGAAAGACTTTTATGGCAGCAGCCTGAAAGTGACCCCCAGTGACCCCTCCCTGTGGTCCCATGCGGTAGAGCGGGACGGGAAACTGCAACTGTTGCTGATGAATCCTGCAACGTCCAGCAAAACCATTCAAACCGATCTGGCAGGCTGGAAGCTCTCTGCAGCAGAAGGCTTCACCGAGCAGGTTGTCAAAGATGAGGCACCGAACATCCAGTTCCCGCTGGGAAGCACTCTGGAAGTACCAGCCCGTTCCTTTGTGAAACTGATCTTCGAGAAGCAATAAAATCGGCTTTTCGCAGAAGACCGCACCCAAAAAGTGCGGTCTTCTGTTGTGCTCAGGGAAGCCAGTTGCCTCCGCAAACAAACAGGGCCAGACGTTTGGGCAAGTCTTTGTGTTCCAGCAGGGCGGCCAGAGGCAAAGCCGCAGTGGGTTCCACCACCTGCTTGAGGTGGCGCATCATCAGGGTCTGGGCTTCCAGAATGGTTTCCTCGCTGACTGTCAGAATGTCGTCCACCAGACGCTGCATCACTGGGAACGTCAGGGCACCGGGCGTGAGGGGGCGCACGGCATCTGCAATGGTGTCTGGAGCGGCAGGCAAAGTCACCCTCTCTCCTTTGCGCAGGCTTTGCTGGGCATCGTTGGCGCGTTCAGGCTCCACCCCCAGCACCAGGGTCTGGGGCCACAGGGCTTTCACCACCGTGGCAATCCCGCTGATCATCCCCCCTCCCCCGACAGCGACCAGCACAGCATCCGGGGCAGAGATCTGCTCAAAAAGTTCAAGAGCCTGGGTGCCCTGTCCGGTCATCACCTGCAGGTTTTCGTAGGCATGCAGAAAAGTGAAACCCGTCTGGGCAATCAACTCCTGCACCTTCTGGTCTGCATTCAGATGGGTGACGCCAGCATCCACCACAGTCGCTCCATAAGAGCGCACAGCCTCTTTCTTCAATTCGCTGGCATCTTCGTGCATCACCACGATGCAGGGAATGCCCAGCGTGCGGGCAGCCAGGGCCACCCCCTGGGCATGGTTGCCACTGGAGCGGGTCAGCAAGCCCTTTGGGTTTTCCAGTTGCAGGGCAGCATTCATGGCCCCACGCACCTTGAAACTGCCGGTTTTTTGCAGGTGTTCTGCTTTGAACCACAGTTCCCGGTCACACAGGGCATTGAGGGTCTGCGAGGAAAGCACAGGGGTACGGTGAACATGGGGCTTGATCCGCAGAGCGGCTTCCTGAACGTCAAAAAGGGTGAGGGTTTGCATGAAAAAGCTCCTGAACATCTGGAGGAGAAGTACAGGTCTGTTGCCTCTCCAGAACGGCACACAGAACCTTGAAACAGATCTCACAGGGGATGTCAGAACATGCCCAGAAGACCTCGGGTTGCCCTGGCTAAAATGGAAAAATGAAGCTGCACCAGTTGAAAGCCCTGATTGCCGTTGCAGACACCGGAAGCCTCTCCAGAGCGGCCAGTGCACTGCAGATGTCGCAATCTTCGGTGAGTGAGGCCGTGCAAGCGCTGGAAAAGCACCACCAGAGCCGCTTGCTGCTGCGGGGACCACTGGGTTCCCAATTGACTGTACTGGGAGAACAGGTGGTCAGGCATGCCCGGATCGCCCTGCAAGCCCTGGAAAGCATCGATCAGGAGGTGGCCCTGTCCAGAGGAAGCCTGCAAGGCACCCTGAGGATTTCCCTGTTTCGCAGCATTTCCAGCCAGATCATGCCTGCACTGATGGCCCATCTGAAAAAGCACCATCCTGATTTGCAGCTTGAACTCCTGGAATGCACCATCTGCTACGAAGAAAACCTGCTTGCTCCACTGCACCAGGGCAAAGCGGATCTGGCTTTCGTTCCCAATGGAGAGGCAGAGGGCTTCACCTCCTGGCCCCTCTTTCAGGATCCTTTTGTGGTCCTTTTGCCCCAACACTGGCAGCTCAGCAGGCCTGTTGACCCTGCAGACCTTCAGGGAAAAACCCTGATTGTCACCCGGGATTGCGATTGCACCCTGCGCATTCAAGGGTACCTGACCACCCACCAGATCACCCCGGCAGAAATCATCTGGGTGCAGGACGACCTCACCATGTACAACATGGTCAAGGAGGGCATCGGGGCCTGCCTGACCGCCCGAATGGCTCTGGATTATCTGCCTGCCAACACTGCTGTTGCTCCACTGGTGTTCCCCATGCATCGGGACATCCGGCTGGTGGTGCGCCAGGATGGATTGGATGTCCCGGCCATCAGAGAAGTGGTTCAGGTGCTGCAAACCCTGCTGCCAGATGTGCAACCCTGAAAAACAATTCATGCCTTCAAGGCTATCTCAGATGGGGTCTTTAAACCATCGGCCATGAAGGCCTCCTGCCATTGGGGATACAGGTGTTGCCGATGGCCTTTTGCAGCCAGCATCCCGTAAAATCACCCCATGAACCTTCTCGGAATTTCTGTTCCCTTCTGCACCCTGCAGCGCTGGAAGGAGATTTTTGTTTTTCCAGATGAACCTTTGTTTTTCACTGAAACCTTGTTGGACCTGGCCAGGGACCTCAACCCTCAACCCAGAACCCCTAGAGGAAACCTGAATTTTGCAGATGCTTACCAGACCTACCATGTGGGTTCGCAAGCCAGCCATGTGGCTTGTTGCCCCCCAGACACCATCCGTTTTCACCCGCATCATGACAGCATCATGCAACTGCAAATGGAACTGGGACGTGGACAGATTTATCCTCTGGAGGCTGTCCTGCAGGTTTTTGGAACTTTGCCTGCAGTGCTCAAACCAGATCTCTTTGAAACAAACACTGGACCCCATGTGGCCCTGAGACACGACGCATGGCATGCCCTGACTGCAGAAGATCAGGAACGCTGGCTCGCTGCCCAGATCGAGCAAGACCGGGAGCCTTGCCTCTCCTCTGCCCTGTCTGAAGACCTGTGGAAGACCATTGAATTGCACTGTGGGCCTCAGGTGCGCAGGCTTGCAGGTCAATTTGCAGCAGAAAGCGGTCCCAATTGTCTTGCCACTGCTCTGGCTCCTCTGCTTGCAGATGAAGAGAAGTTCCTGAGCATTCAAAACACCTGGTTGCACCCAGAACCTTTTCTGACAGGGCTACATGAGCAGGGTTTCCTCTTGACCGAAACAGATCTTGCTGCACCCCAGAATTTCAGTGTTCTGGTGCTTTTGGACCAGAAGGGAAACCTTCAACATGCCTGCCTGCACCTGACCCGGGGGCTGGTGCTCAACAAAGATGCCCAGGGCTGGTTTGCTCCCAGACAGATCAGAACCCTGGAATCTGTCCTGAAGCCCTGGATGCAGCCTGGATGGACGGTGCACACTTACGCCCAGAAAAATCCAGCATGAAAAATTCTCCAGAAAAATCTGGAGAATGGAATGTGGGTGGGGTTATTTTCTATTGCACTTGACAGGTACAGTGGCTCGCATGGGAGCCGGACGGGAGTTGTTCTGGTCCAGAGATTTGAACCCGAGGCAGAACGCGTAGATGGCAGAAGAGAGCAACAGCAGAAAGAGCAGGGTCACCATACCTCACCTCCCGGTGAAAGAACTCGTGTGGTTAACCCATCTTAGCAGCCCTGAAGCCTGAATCAAGCCTGAAGTTGGCTTGCTGGCGCACAATTGCCGCCAAAATGAGCACACCTGTGTATGGCACTTTTATATTCTTTTTCGTTACTTCCTGCTTACAATCTCACACCCAGCAGTTTGCCCAGCTTGCTTTTCTGCACCTCAGGGTAAACCACAATGAATTCTCTGGAGTACAAATCTCCCCAGAGGGTCTCAAAATCCTGGTAACTGATGGTGGCATTGGGCGCGTAGTACGGATCGTTGATGTAAAAGAGCTTCTGGGTTTCATCAAACCCCGTCACGATCCGAAAATGGGGGACCTCTCCAGGCTTCTTCAGGTACTGCAAAACCATCACCGGAAAGCCGCCCCGAACCAGCACTTTCAGGTGCCCCAGCGCTCCATTCTGGAAACGCTGTGCCCGCAACCCAAAGGTCTTGACGTAAGGATCGATCACATCTGCCCGCATGTAACAGGTGGGACAGGCCTTGAGCGACTGGGAGATCTTGGCCTGATTGACCTGCACCCCGTAATAGGACAGCACCGAAGACAGGGCCTGGGGACCACAGTTGTTGTAGGTCTGCCTGCTCCAGGAAAACCCTTTCAGCAGCACAGCCTGGTTGTTGGGGGTCTGGGTGGCTTCACTTTTGGCCGTGGCCATGGGCAGCACCAGAAGCAGCAAGAGAAGAAGGAACCGTTGCATCTTGCACCATCATATGGGGTGGAACCACACAAGAAAATCACCCCTTTGTGTCAAAAGGGGCACATGTATAACAACAGTGAAAGTTTCGCAGGCTCAACTTTTGCCGAGAGCCGAGAGCCGAGAGCCGAGAGCCGAGAGCCTAAGATGCTTTAGTAAACGCCTTGTGTCAAGTGCTGGCTGTCAGTGGCTGAAAACGAATGGTTTTTGCCCTCAGCCCTCAGCCCTGCGCCCTCGGCAAAAAAGGAACGGAAACCTATAAGGTTTCCGTTCCTTTTTTATGGCGGAGAGAGAGGGATTCGAACCCTCGGTGCAGTCACCCACACAACAGTTTTCGAGACTGTCCCATTAAACCGCTCTGGCACCTCTCCAGTGCGGTATTGAATGTACCACCTTTTTAGAAGTGGGGCAAGTATTTTTCATTCGGTCCCATGTGCGGGTGGTACGATGTTCCGCGTGACTGTTTCCAAGCCTTCGGCAATGAAGAACACTGTGATTTTGATGCTGGGGACCCTGTTCAGCCGTGTGCTGGGCCTGGTTCGCCAGATGGTGATCAACCTGTTTCCTGTGTCGGTGCAGGATGCTTTCAATGTGGCTTCCAAGGTGCCCAACCTGTTCCGGGAACTTCTGGCAGAGGGGGCACTGGTCAATTCTTTCATTCCGGTGTACCAGGGGCTTGCTGAGCCTGAACGCAAAAAGCTGTCTGAGGCTTTCTTTGGTGCTCTGATTGCCATCAATGTGTTTCTGGTGGGTCTGGGCATCGTGTTTGCCCGCCCGATTGTGCATTTGCTGGTGGCCGATGGGGACAACATCAACATTGATCTGGCGGTGCAAATCACCCAGCTGGTGATGCCTTTCCTGATGATGATGTCTTTTTCTGCCAGCAGCATGGGGATTTTGAGCGCCAGAGAAAATTTTAAAGCCTACAGTTATGCCCAGGTGGCTTTCAATGTGGCTTCCATTCTGGTGTTGCTGGTGGCCCCCAGAACGGCGTTCTGGCTGGGTTTTGGCTGGACTTTTGGGGGATTTGTGCAGTTTCTGGTGCAATCCTGGCCGCTGTTCAAAATGGGGCTGTTTCCTTTTCCCCGTCTGGGCTGGGATCCCAAATTGCAAACGGTCCTGACACGCATGGCTCCTTTTCTGATTTCCACCAGTGCCAGGCAGTTTCTGAACCTGATCGTGACCCGGTTCATCACGGCTTTTTCCGGGGGCACCATCTCGGGTTACCAGAATGCCGAGGTGATTTTTCAACTGGCCCTGGGGCTCTTTGCGGTCTCCCCTGCCACAGCGCTGTATCCCAGATTGGCCCGCCACTGGAACGAGCAGGACCAGGAGGGTTTCACAAAATTGACGGTGCAGGGCCTGAGGGCTGTGGTGTTCTTTGCCGCTCCGGTGAGTGCTTTGTTGGTGGCTCTGGCTCCATATGCCGTGAGCATCTTCAATTTGCACTTGCCCACCTCTCCTGCAGAAATTCAGAAGTTTCAGGCAGGCAGCCTGATTCTGAGCACCTGGGCACTGGCCATTGTGCCCTGGGGCATGATCCAGTTCATGGCCCGCACCTTCTTTGTGCGGGGCCGCACCCTGGATTCTCTTTTGATCACTTCAGGTGGGGCTTTTCTGGAGGTGTTGCTGTATTCCATCCTCACCAGAAAGGACCTTCTGGGGCTGCAGGGGTTTGGGGTGAGCAGTTTCATTTCCGGACTGCTGGTGCTGGGGGTGCAACTGTTCCTGTATCGCCGCCAGCTGGGCTTTCCTTTGCGTGAATTGCTGGTGTTTCTGGTGCGGGTGGTTCCTGCTGCACTGCTGGCAGGTCTGGCCGCCTGGTTTGTGGGGCAGGCCATGGGCGCAGGGCTTAACCATTCGGGTGGCATCTTGCAAGGTCTGGCTGTGCTGGTGACCGCAGGTGGTGTGGGCGGCGTGGTGTATCTGCTGCTGGCCTTCTTGCTGAAAGTGCGGGAACTGTCTTCTTTGCTGGGTCGATTGCGCCGCTGATCTTTACACTTGCTAAGCCAGACTTCAGGTTGAAAAGGCGTTTCTCATGCCCAATTGTCTAATACGCCATCTGGCTTACTTAAGCGGCTGGTAAAACAAAAAATACACGTCTATTACACCATTCTTGCAATCGTGGCTAAATTTACGTCTGAGGCACAGAACCCCGTTGTAAGATTTATGTAAATTGACTAAAGCCAGAATGAAGGTCGGGAAGTTCACTTGGAAAACTGTTCGCCAGATCTCTGGGCAGGGTCCGAAGTTGGAGGCACTTCGCTTTACCCGCACCCAGCTTGCTGGCCGAACGGCTTCAAAGGAACAAGAGGAGAAACGCACATGATTAAAATCCTCATCGTCGAAGATGAAGCTTCGCTGAGACAGACCCTGAAAACCTACCTGGAACGCCAGGGGTACCAGATCCTCACAGCAAGCCGTGGAGATGAAGGGCTGGAGAAGTACGCCAAAAGCGACCTGGTCATTCTGGACCTGATGCTTCCCGACATGGAAGGCTATCAGGTGGTGGAAGGCATCCGCCGCACCCACCCCAACCACCCCATCCTGATGTGCAGTGCCCGCACCAATCTGGATGCCCGACTGGAAGGCTTCGAGGTGGGAGCAGACGACTTCCTCACCAAGCCCTTCGAGTTGAAAGAACTGCTGGCACGGGTCAAATCCCTGCTCAGACGGGCAGGCAAGAGCGAAATCCTGCAGCACGGCAAACTCAGCATCAACCTGGTGACCCGCGAAGTGCTGCTGGAAGAAAAACCCCTCAAACTCACCAAAACCGAATTTGATTTGCTGGTCACCCTGGCCCGCGAACCCGGCAAGGTGTTCACCCGCGAATCCCTGATGCACCTGGTGTGGGAAAAGAACCTGGAACCCTCATCCCGCAGTGTGGATGTGCGCATTGCCGATTTGCGCAAGAAATTGCGTTCTTATCCCGTCATTGACACGGTGTGGGGCAGCGGTTACCGCATGAAGAAAACCCTCTCCTGAACAGCCACAAACAGAATCCAACAAAACAGCAGAGCGTCATGCTCTGCTGCTCTTCATTCAGGGATTTTGGCATCAAACCGTGGCTGCAAGTTGTTCGATCTTTTTCAGCAGTTCATCCACAGGCAGGGTGAATTCACTGGTGGCATTTTCGATGTGGGCATCCCGCACCATGCCTTTCTTGTCGATCACAAAAACTGCGCGGCCAGAGTGGCCTTTTTCTTCCACATAAACCCCGTAGGCTTTTGCCGCATCGCATTTGATGTCTGCCAGCAAGGGAATTTCGATGCCAAATTCCGCGGCCCAGGCTTTGTGGGTGTAGATGCTGTCCCGGTTGACCCCAAAAACCACCGTGTCGTTTCTGGCAAAATCGTCTTTGCGGTTGGAGTATTCAGGGATCTGCATGCTGCACACCGGGCTGAAATCCAGCGGATAGAACACCAACACCACATTTTTCTGTCCTTTGAAGCTGGAAAGGGTGATCATGTCGCTGGTGGAGGCTTTAAGTGTGAAATCCGGGGCACTTTGCCCGATCAAAGGGTGAGCCATCGTGATCCTCCTGGGGATGTACTGTCAGAGTGTAGCACGCACCCAAAAGCTGAATTGTCAATGCGTATACTGATGCTGTGAGCAAGACCGATTACAACACCCTGATGAACGAGGTGATCGAAATCACCCGTCGCACCCGCAAGTTGGCCCGCACCCTGGGCAATGAAGCGGCTTACAAGCAGGCCGAGGAATTCGAGCAGGGGGCAGGAAACGCCTACCGCAACCGCAATGTGGAACACCTCGAAGACAACCTGACCGCCCTAAAGGAACTGGAGAAAGCCCTCAAAAACAACACTGTGCAGAACTGATTCTGCACAGCAGAGCAAATTTCAGCCCCTGCTGTGCTTGCAGGGGCTTTAAGGACTTGATGTTGAAGGTTCTGGGGGAGAAATCGAAGGGAACAACATCTGCACCTCAACTGGCATCGGAGAGAAAGGAGCTGGGTCTGTGGTCTCCAATTTTGAACCGGTCTCGGACCCGTTGCAGGTCGGCTTCGACCACATGGTCCAGCACTTCCACTCCGTATTTCAGGGCTTCTGCGTAGGCAAGTTTGCGGGCAGCATGGTAATCGTGCAGGTACTCTTTGAGGAAGCTGCCTCCAGCATCTTTCTGGTAAACACCGTAAGCGTTTTCGATTCCATAGGCGCAATCCTGGATTTTGCCTTTTTCCACATGCACCGGGCGAATTTCCAGGGCCTGAATTCGGGTTTGCTCAAAGTAGTTTTTCACCCATGCAATCAAAGCTTTCATCATCAGAGGCTCCTTTTCAGCTCTCCGTGTGTGCCTGAAGTGCACTGGGATGCTGTATGGCTACAGCATAGAAAAAGCAGCCTCTCGGCCCTCTTATGCTAAAACGTTAACAGTTTTTAACCTGCACACCATAGATCACCCTGCCCTGCAGGGCTCCAGAAACGTTATGTTAAGAACCATGTTCAAGGCCATTCTTTTTGATCTGGACCAGACCCTGCTGGACCGCAAACGCACTTTCAGGCACTTCATTGAGGACCAGCACCAGCGTCACGACATGTTGCAACAGATCCCCCGTGATGCCTTTCTGGAAGACCTCACCGTGCTGGATGACAACGGTTACGGAGACAAACACCGCGCCTACCACGCCATCCTCAAAAAATACGACCTGAACACCATCCACACCGACCTGCTGTATCAGGATTTTCGGGGCAATTATGCCAGATGCGCCCAGCCCTACCCGGACACCCATGAGGTGCTGCAGGCTTTGCAGGCAGCAGGTTTCAGGATGGGCATCATCACCAATGGCATGACCGCCACCCAGGCCACCAAAATGCAGAGCATCGGGGTCGAGCCTTTCATGGAAGTGGCCCTGATCTCCGAGCAGGAAGGCATCAAGAAGCCCAACCCTGAGATCTTTCAGCGTGCCCTGCAACGCATGGGGCTTGCTGCTTCAGAGGTCCTTTTTGTAGGAGACCACCCCGAGAACGACGTGCGGGCCGCTCAGGGAGTGGGTATGAAGGCGGTGCTGAAACTGGATGGAGACGAGGTGGACACTTCTTTTGCAGACCATGTGATTGCAGACCTGCGTGAATTGCTGCCCCTGCTGATTTCTGGCAGCAATTCACAACAATAAAACCCTCTGAATCTCAAACAGGTTCCAGAAAGAAAGCAATGTCGGTCTCGTATTCTTCGGGGTTGGGGGTGTCCGGGACGCTCTTGACATAAAACTCTGCCGTGCTGCCCGTGATCTTCAGGCCCCTGCGCAGGGCTTCTTCCACCACTTTATGGTAGGCCGCCCCTACGCGGTCATAAGGCCCCACAAAACGTCCAATGAAGGCAGGACGGCCCTCAAAGGTGCGCACTTCGATGCGTCCATCTCCTTCCAGCTGTCCTGCAACCGGAATGCACATCTCCACCAGGTTCTGTCCATCTTCGCATTCGTTGTAGCAGGCGAAGAAACTGGGGTAATTGCTCTGGTAACCGTGCCTCTTGTAGTGGCCCATCAGTTCCCGGAAGGCTTCAGGGATCACCTCGTACTCCGGGACTTTCAGGTAGGTGCGGATGCTGAGGGTCTGCAAGGTGGGAATCTGTTCTGTGCGGTAATGCATGCTGTCCTCCTGTAGGTGGTGCTGCAAGTGCCAGAGGGACTTTTCCCTGATCTGGATTTCTTCTCTGAGGCGCTGCTCGTGGTGTTTCAGGATCTCCTGGGCCTGTTCGGGGTGCTCAATCAGCACCCGGATGTCTTCCAGGGGAAGCCCGACTTGCCGCCACTGTTTGATTTTTCCGGCCAGTCCGATCTGGACCACGCTGTAGTAGCGGTATCCGGTGAAATCGTCCACCCGGTCAGGCCTGAACAGCCCGATCTCGTCGTAATAACGCAGGGTCTTGGGCGGCAAACCCGTCAGAAAAGCAAATCTGGAGATGGTCAACTGGTCTTGCATGCTTCTTCACCCTAAGCGTTCCAGCAACTAGAAGGTCAAGTGCTGCGCACCGGAAGCTTCAGAAAGCCCCTTCTGGACAGCCAGCGAAGCGCCACCACCACAAAGATGCCCAGCAGTTGGCCCTCCAGCACCGGCAGCCTTTCATGCAGCAGGTAAACGGTCAGGGCACCTGCTGCCGCTGCAGTGGCGTAAATTTCATTGTTGCGGTACAGCACACTGGGCACATCACCCACCAGCACATCCCGCACAATTCCTCCTCCCACACCTGAGAGGGTCCCCACAAAGATCACCCCCAGCACCCCGAAATGCATTTGAATGCCACCCAGAGCACCAGAAACTGCAAACAGGGCCAGTCCAGCCGTGTCAAAAGCACTGAGGGTGCGTTCAAACCGTTCCAGTCTGGGAAACGCGAAAGCCACCACCGCCCCCAGAATCGCCACCCACAGAAAGGTTTCATCACGCAGGTAGATGGGAGGGGCCGTGCCTGTGAGGGCATCCCGGATGCTGCCCCCGCCCACTGCGGTCACACAGCCCAGCACAATCACCCCATACAGATCCAGTTTCCTGCGAATGGCAATGAAAGATCCGGTCAGGCTGAACACAAACACACCCAGCAAGTTGAGGAGATAAAGGCTCTGGTCCAGCGTCATCACTCTTTCAGCATAAGGGCAGAGCAGCAAAACCCTTCAAAACCCCCTTGAAACCTTCAAAACATCGCCCCTTCCAGATCTGGAAGGGGCACCGGAGGTGAGAAAGTGTGGAATTCCGTTCAGGAGTGGATCACAGGTGTGGCTGCAGTGGGAACACTCATCAGCACATTGAGGTCCGAAGCCACCTGATCCATCTGGTCAACATGTCCATCGGTGTAGCCACCGGGGAGGCCTTCCAGGTGAATGGGAAGGCAATCTTCTGGGCAGGCCACGTAATACCAGCTGAGTCTGCTGGCCGGGGTGAGGTGCCGGAACAGCACTTCTCTGTAAAAAGCATTGACCACCTTGTGGGGTTGCAGGTGGGCTGCACCCAGGGCTCTGGGTTCGGGGTCATGCAAGTACACGACCACCTGGTCCCGATCTGGGCTGGCATAGACTTCAAAATCACAGAAACCATAAATGTGCTCAGAATACCGGTATCTAAAGTCCGAAACTTCCTGTAGGTGTTGCATAGAGCGTATGAACCTCCTCCGCTGGGGGATGAAAGGACCTGCCGCGAGACACCTGTTTGCCGGTGATCTCCGTTTCCTGAGTGTTTTAATAGGCGCGTTACAATCCTATTACATTTTGTGGGGAAACGGACCAGTGATTTACCTGAGGAAAGCCAGGGTTTTCTGCCTGTTGATTGTGGGAAGATGACTGTCTTCAGTATGCACAAAAGATGAGACCCAATTGTCCTTTTTTTCTGAACCCCGCCTGAATTCTGTGCAAAAAACCCTTAATCGCGCATTTTACATGCATGTTTTGCCTGCAACCCACTGGAAATGGAACTGATTCCATGCTTTTGTGCGAATTTTCACGATATATTGTCTTTCTTTTCACATGGCTTTGTGCGTGGTCACGAGTCCAGGATTTCTCCATCCAAAACAGTGGTTTTGCCCTTGACAAAACAAAAAAACCGAGAAAATTCTCGGGGCAATGTGTTTTACTGCTTTGATCCATGAAAAGGGAGGATTCTTCTGAATCCTCCCTTTTCAAAAAACACCCATCAGAGAGACACCTCTTCTGCTTCTGTTGGATGCTTTAAAAACGTTGTTTTTCAGCTCAGGCGTCTTTGGGCAACTCTCCCAGCCACAACATCAAGGCATCTGCAGTGGCAGGATTGGTGGCCAGCGGCACATCGTACACATCACAGAGGCGCAACAAAGCAGACACATCGGGTTCGTGGGGCTGCGCAGTCAGGGGATCCCGGAAGAAAATCACCGCTTTGACGGCACCCGTGGCCAGCCTCGCACCAATCTGCTGGTCGCCCCCCAGAGGACCAGAGAGCAGGCGCTCCACATTCAGACCTGCTTTGGTTTCCAGAATGCTTCCGGTGGTGCCCGTGGCAATCAGGGAATAACGCACCAGGATCTCTTTGTGCCGCAGTGCAAACAGCGCCAGATCCAGTTTCTTCTTGTCGTGTGCAATCAGGGCAACGGTTTCCATGGTTTCCATTCTAGGGGGTTGGATGAGAAGGAGGGTGGGGGTTGTTTGAAGGGGGATGTGTGCCGAGAGCCAAGAGCCGAGAGCCGGCGGCCCAGCGCCGAGAGCGTACTGTGCAAAAGCATCAGCTGCATGTCAAATCTGCAAAGCGTCAGCAAAAGCATTTCTTTGCCCTCGGCCCTTGGCTCTCAGCCCTTGGCAATCTGTTCACAACAAATTCCCCCCTCTTCCATATCGCCCCTGCACAACCCCGGCCATACGGGGTATCATGGGGTGCAATGGCGATTTACCAGAAAGCGAGACCCGTCACCTGGACAGAAGTGGTCGGACAGGAACACGTCCGGGACGTGCTGATGAGTGCACTGGAGAAGGGGCGCATCGGGCATGCTTACCTGTTCAGTGGGCCTCGGGGGGTGGGCAAAACCACCACCGCCCGTCTGATTGCCATGACCGTAAACTGCGAAAGTGAATTCAAGCCCTGCGGGGAGTGCCAGAGTTGCCGCCTGATCAAGAGTGGATCCCACCCCGATGTGGTGGAAATTGATGCGGCCAGCAACAACAGCGTGGACGATGTGCGGGATCTGCGGGAAAAAGTGGGGCTGGCCAGCATGCGGGGCGGCAAAAAAGTCTACATCCTGGACGAAGCCCACATGATGTCCCGTGGTGCGTTCAATGCCCTCTTGAAAACCCTGGAAGAACCCCCGGAGCACGTGATCTTCATTCTGGCCACCACCGAGCCTGAGAAAATCCTGCCCACCATCCTCTCCCGCTGCCAGCATTACCGCTTCAGGCGGCTCAGTGAGCAGGAAATTGCTGGAAAGCTGCAACGCCTGTGCGATCAGGAAGCGGTGTCCTACGAGATGGGCGCGTTGCTCCTGATTGGTCGTCTGGCCGATGGAGCCATGCGTGACGGAGAGAGCCTGCTGGAACGCATGCTCAGCGGAGGCGAGGCTGTCACACTCGGAGCCGTGGAAATGGCCCTGGGCCTTCCTCCCGGAGAGCGCATGCTGGGACTGGCCCGTTCCCTGCTGCTCGCGGATGCCGAAACCGTGCTGCGTCTGGCCGGAGAACTGTACCGTGAGGGTTTTGCAGCCCGTACGGTGGTGGAACAGACCAAAGTGTCCCTCAGAAACCTGCTCCATGCCCATCTGGGCCTTGCTGGAGGCAACCATGAAGCGCTGGAGGTCGGTCAGGCCCTCAAATTGCTGGCCTCACTGGACGAGCAGGACCAGCGTTTTTCCAGACAGGCCGATCTGCTGGCCCTGGAAATGGCCTTCACCCATGCCATGCTGAGCACCGAAAATGCAGCCAGCAACTCTGGCGGAGGGTCTGCACAGGTGCCCCCGGACCTGATGCGCCGCCTGCAAAGCCTGGAGCAGTCCGTCCAGCAGCTCAGGCAGGGCAGACCTGTTGCAGCAGCACCTGTCAGTCAGGGACAGCCTGCCCCTCAGGAATCCCGCTCTGCAAACACCAGCAGTGCACCCCAGACCCAGGCTGCACCTCCGTCCAACGGCACCTGGCATGATGTGCTCAGGCTGGCAGACATCAAAATGCGGGCTTTTTTAAAACCTGCCCAGGCCAGTTTTGAGGGGGGAAGCCTGATCATCACCATCTCCTCCAAATTCCACGGGGCACAGGTGATCAGCAAATTTGATGAACTTGCCGATCTGGTCAGCAAGGTGTTTGGGGAGATTCCCTTTGAAGTGGTGACCCCGGACAGCAGTAAAAAAAAGTCCGGTAAGGGGATGATGTCTCCCCCACCACAGCAAAGGGTTGAAATGCAGCCTGTGGCCCAGGTTTTGCAAAATGCACCGCAGGTCCAGCCTGTTCCTGCTTCGGAACCCAGAACCCAGCCTGTGCCTGCCCCCATAGAGCAAGCCAGCCCTGCTCCCTGGGAGGCACCTGCAACACCCTCTGTTTCACCAGCAGCACAACCTCAATCAGCACCAGCACAGCCACTGGGCCGAACCACCCAGAAAGCCAGAGGGTTTTTTGAGGATGGTCCAGCAAAAAAGCCTGAACCGGTGGCCCCTGCACAGGCCACCCAGACCGCACCTCCTGCTCCCACACGGTCCACATCTGCTCCGGTGCAACAACCGGATTTGCCTCCCCTGCCCACCGAACATGAGGTGCTGGATCAGGCCCCGGTCTTTGATGACCTGCCTTTTCCAGACGAGGATTTTGGTGCTCAGGAAACCCAGCAACCCCAGAAAGCCAGAAAGCAGGGATCGGGATTTCAGCATCCCCTTTACGACACTGTGCAACAGCTGTTCCCCCACCGGGTCCGTGAGGTGGGTGTTTTGAAAACCCGTGCCCCCGAGGAGGACAGTGAACCCTCCGAGGCTGAACCTTCCGAAGAGTAACACCCTGATTTTTGCCCATTCATTGCATGCCTCAAGCGGGCTTCACACCCCTGGGGTATGGTAAGAGGAACCATGACCGAAAAGTCACGCTGGCTGTACGAAACCGCCCAGAGAGTCATTCCCGGAGGGGTCAATTCTCCGGTTCGCGCCTTCAAATCGGTGGGCGGGAGTCCCCGCTTCATTCAAAGTGCTTTTGGGGCCTACCTGATCGATGCCGATGGCAACCGCCTGATCGATTACATCGGCTCGTGGGGTCCCATGATTCTGGGACACCAGCATTCCCATGTGCTGGCCTCCATCCAGTCTGCCCTCACCGAGGGGGTCAGTTTCGGAGCCCCCAATGCCCGTGAAGTGGAGCTGGCCATGATGGTCACAAAGCTCACCAGGACCGAGAAGGTGCGCTTTGTGAGCAGTGGCACCGAGGCCACCATGAGCGCTTTAAGGCTGGCCCGTGCCGTCACCGGGCGGGATTACATTCTGAAGTTCAGGGGCAACTACCACGGGCATGCAGATGGTTTGCTGGTGGAAGCAGGCAGTGGCCTGATGACCAACGAGCAGAAACTGCAAGCCAGGAGTGCTCCCTCTTCTGCTGGTGTGCCGCAGGCTTATGCTGGCCTGACCCTGGTGGCGGACTACAACGACCCTGAAGGCCTGCAGCAGATCTTGCAAGACAAAGGCAACATGATTGCAGCCATCATCTTTGAACCGGTGGTGGGGAATGCGGGTGTGCTGGTGCCCACTGCAGAATTCATTGATGTGCTGCACTCTGCGAAAGAACATGGGATCCTGCTGATTGCCGATGAGGTCATGACCGGGTTCCGTCTGTCCCTGGGTGGGGCCACCGAACGGCTGGGTCTGAAGCCAGACATCCTCACATGGGGCAAGATCATTGGTGGGGGCCTGCCTGTGGGCGCTTACGGGGCCAGCGCAGAGATCATGGATTTTGTGAGCCCCATGGGTCCGGTTTATCAGGCAGGAACGCTCAGTGGCAACCCTCTGGCCATGGCAGCTGGAATTGGCACCCTGCAAATGTTAAGGGACAACCCCGACATCTACGAAAAACTGGAAGACTACACCGAGCGCCTGGAACAGGGGTTGCTGATGGCAGCCGCCCAGGCGGGCATCAGCGTATGCGTGAACCGCATTGGCAGTATGCTCACCATGTTCTTCACCGAAGGCCCGGTGCAGACCTATCAGGACGCCGTGCGCAGCGACACCCGCCTCTTTGCCCTGTGGTTCCATGAAATGCTGAACCGGGGCGTGTACTGGGCCCCCAGCCAATTTGAAAGCATCTTCGTCAGTGCTGCCCACAATGAAAGAACCTTAGAGCACACCCTGCAAGCGGCCGCCAGTGCCTTCCTGGCCCTGAAAACACAGCAACAAGGGTAAACTTTCCCACCATGCCCTGTGGTGGAACTTCATAAGGTGGATTATGCCTGAACTGACCCAGATCAAGGACATCGTGAAGGTGCTGCAGACCAGCAAGGTGGTGGCGGTGGTGGGCTTTCATCCAGACACCAGCAAACCTGCCCATTACGTGCCTGAGTACCTGCACCGCAGGGGATACAAGATCATTCCGGTCAATCCCGCGCTGGCAGGACGCCATTTGAGTTTTTTCGGGCACAAAGCCTGTGCCACCCTCGCAGAGATCACCGAGCCTGTGGATGTGGTGGAGGTGTTCAGGCGCTCTGACAAAGTGGGTGACCACCTGCAGGACATCCTGGCCATGAACCCAAAACCCAAAACCGTGTGGCTGCAACTGGGCATCCGCAACGATGAGGTGGCCCAGCAGCTCATTCAGCAGGGCATTCAGGTGATTCAGGACCGCTGCATGCTGGCAGACCACCGGCAATACCTTTAGGCTTTCTTTAAGCTGAATTTCTGATCCCCTCTATGGTTCACGTCCCAGAGGGGATTTTTTTGATAGATTGAATCAATTGTGTGATTTGCTAAAATTAAGATTTGCTAGCCTAAGGCTCATCCTGAAAATGACCTTCACAGGGTAACTTAGGTGACAGGAGGTACAACATGAAACGAGCACTTTTAGCCATTGCAGGTGGACTGATTGTCAGTCAGGCCCTCGCCGTACCACAAATCAGCCCCCAGCGCATCATCGTCAACCCCGTGGAAACCGAATTGAAAGTCAATGTCTGGGTGGACAAAGCCCCCAACAACCCCAACGCCACCCCTGACTACTTCCCCGGTGAAAACATCAAGATTTCCACCAAGGTCAATCAGGACGCTTACGTGTACCTGTTCAACGTGGACCCTGAAGGCCATGTGGATTTGATCCTCCCCAACAAATACGCCAGTGGCGACAACTTCCTGAAAGCCAACACCACCAAAGTGTTCCCTGGTGAAAACGACGGCTTCACCTATGAAATCGCTGCACCTTATGGCGTCAACAAGGTGCTGGCCCTGGCCAGCAAAACCGCTCTGGACCTCAACACCCTGGCCAAATTCCAGAGCAACCAGGGCTTTGCCACCGTCAGTGCCACCAGCCAGAACCAGCTGGCCCAGAAACTTTCCATCATCGTGAAACCCATTCCCCAGGAAAGCTGGATCACCGCCACCGCTTACTACAATGTGGCCCGTCCTGGCAGCACCCAGGTTGAAGAAACCGGCAACCTGAAGGTGGATGCCAACGTGGATGGCGCAGCAGTCTATGTGGACGGCAACAAGGTCGGAAACACCCCCACCACCATTGCCAACCTGACCACCGGCACCCACAATGTGCGCATCACCGCCAATGGTTACACCGACTACAGCTCCACCGTGACCATCCGGGCCAACCAGTCCACCAACCTGAACGTCACCCTGCGCCGTGAAGTGCGTTCTGGCAACGTGGCTGTCAACACCAATGTGGCTGCAGATGTGTACCTGAACGGCAAGCTGTATGGCCGCTCTGACCTCACCGTGCGTGACCTGCCCGAAGGCACCTACACCCTGAAGCTGGTTGCCAATGGCTACGAAACCTACAACAGCAGCGTGACCGTGCGTGATGGCCAGACCACCGCTGTGAACGTCACCCTGCAGGCCGTGCGTTACAGTGTTCGCGTCACCAGCAACGTCAATGGCGCTCTGGTCTTCGTGAACGGCAAGCAGGCTGGAACCATCCAGAACGGTGCAGCTTCCTTCAATCTGGCCCCCGACAACTACGAAATCGTGGTCATCGCCCCCGGTTACTACGTGAAGTCTGCCCGACTGAACCTGGGTTCCAACAGCAACATCGACTTCGACCTGACCCGCATCCAGTAACTTCAGCAAACCCTTCAAAGGGACCACCCCGGTGGTCCTTTTTTTTGCTGTCTTGTTGCTCATCCTTGCCATGGCTGGTCCTATCATGGAAGCATGACAATCCTTTTCATCGGGCCGATCCGGGCAGGCAAAACCACGCTGGCCAGATTGCTGGCAGCAGCCCTGCACAGAGACCATGTTTCCCTGGACGACACCCGCTGGACCCATTACCCTGCAGCAGGGTACGACGAGGCAAAAGCCAGGAAACTGATCGAGCAGCAGGATTTTCTGGCCCTGGCCCGGTACTGGCATGCATTTGATCTGGACAACATCCAGAAAACTTTAGCAGCGCACCCTGAAACCATTGTGGATTTTGGAGGCGGGCACACCCTGTTTTTCACCCCTGAAGAAGCTGCCATCCTGCGCCAGGTGCTGGAACCCCATCAGGTGGTGCTGGTGTTGCCCACTTCAGACCAGGGGCAAAACAGTCAGATCCTGCGGGAACGGGTCAATGCCCAGGGAGAACATCCTGAGGCCATCCATCACCTCAATGACCTGATGCTGGACAACCCTCTGAATTTTGAGCTGGCAGACCATGTGCTGTACACCGAAGACCAGACCCCAGAGCAGTCTGTCCAGACTTTGCTGCATGGGCTGAACTGAGTAGGTTTCAGAAGGGTCACACATCCCATTGCTGGAACAGGTACACCTGATGGTCCGGGTGCTTTTCCTGGGCTTCCAGCAAAGCATCAAAAGCATGGGTTCCTGGCAACCAGCCCATCTGGCAACTTGCACACCACAACACCGAATCCCCACAACGGGCAAATTCACGGCCAAGGGGGGAACGGCAGGTGGGACAGTGGAGGGAAGAGGGGTGCATGACTGCCCCACGTTACGCAAAAACCGCTCAGATTGCAAGACTGCCGTGCAGCACCGGGTTCAAGGTTCGGGAACCAGTGCCACAGCCCGCGTCCATCCGCTGCTGGCCCCCTGGATTTTGTAAGGCAATGCCATCACCGTGAACCCCTGAGACACCGGAATGTTTTCCAGGTTGCAGAGCTTCTCAATCTGGCAGTACTCCTCTTCCAGACCATAAAAATGGGACTCCCAGAATTCGGTTTTGCCCTGCATGGCTTCTGGAAAAGTGACATTGAAAGGCCGATCCAGACCCCAGGCATCAATGCCAATCAGTTTGACGCCCCTCTGGACCAGGAACTGTGTGGCTTCGCGGGTCAGGCCAGCGTGCCTCTGGTCATACCCTTTTTCTTTGAAGAACCGGGAGGCTCCCGTGTGAATCAGCACGATGTCTCCAGGTTTTAAAGTGCAGGAAATGCGGGACAATTCTTGCTTGATGTCCTGTGCTGTGATCCCTTCCCCTGCTGCTCTGGAGGTGAAATCCAGCTTGACCCCATCGCCCACACACCAGCTCAGAGGCACCTGATCGATGGTGCGGGTGGGGGTGCCGTCCTGCATTGTGGGGCCATAGTGGTAAGGCGCGTCCACGTGGGTGCCTGAGTGGGTGGAAAGGGTCACCTGCTCCACTGCCCAGGCATACCCTCTGGGAACGGCTTTTGTGACCTGTTCCAGGGTCAGGCCAAACACCTGCGCCCCCAGGGTCAGGCCCAGAACGTGGTCAATGTAACGGATGTCGTGCTGGTTGGGTTCAAAGGCCTGGGTGTCGTTGCTGAGGGTGTCACTGAGGTCAATGATGCGGGCGTTTCTGCCCATGATGCGCACTGTGTCCATGAAGGTCCTTTGTTGGTGGGTTGGAGTGTTTTATTTGAGTGTGGCCAGACGGTCCAGAATCAGGGACATGACTTCCTCGCTGTTGGCTTCGGTGGCCACCCAGGTGTTGGCAGGCCCTTGGCCCCCCCAGTAATCGCACACGGTGCGGCCAAAATTGGGGCCTTCCTGAATGTCCACCTGCACGTGGTATTCCTGACCCGAAAACAGGGTGGGATCGATCAGGTAGGCAATGGTGCAGGGATCATGCAAAGCCGCACCATCCAGGTTGTAGCGTTCCCGGTAAAACTGCACGTAATGGCCCATCAGCTCTGCACTGATCCGGCCCACCTCGGTGTTGATGGCCTGCAAAACCTGGATGTGCTCTTCTTTGACCAGCACCTGCAAAGTCAGGTTCAGGCCAAACTGGTGCACCTTGATCCCCGAGTTGAACACGATGTAAGCCGCATGGGGATCTGCAAAAGCATTGAATTCTGCACTGGGGGTGACATTGCCGTAAGTGGTGCTGCCTCCCATCCAGACAAGCTTTTTGATCAGTGTAGGGAGTTCAGGGTCCAACCTGAAGGCCAGGGCCACATTGCTGAGAGGTCCGGTGGCCACCAGGGTGATTTCATGGGGGTTGGCCCGCACAATCTCCACAATGGCCTGCGCAGCATGCAGGGATTCAGGGGCACGTGCAGGTTCAGGAAGTCCGGTGGCCTGCAGTCCTGTTTTGCCATGCACCCGGGTGGCCTGGATCGGATCCCGGATGATGGGCAGGGCCGCCCCTGCATAAACAGGGGTCTCTGTTCCAGCCAGCTGGGTCAGCACCAGGGCATTTCTCACCGTATGCTCGATGCCCACATTGCCGTGGGTGGCCGTGATGCCCAGCAGTTCAATTTCAGGGCTGCTGAGGGCCAGAAAAATGGCAATGGCATCGTCATGTCCAGGGTCACAATCCAGCAGAATGCGGTGTGTCATAGGCGTAAGAATAACAAATCCTCCCCCGGGGTGCAGGGGAGGAAAGCGAGTGTAACGAGCGAGGTGGGGGTGAGGTGGGGGTGAGGCGGGGTGAGGCTTACCTCAGCACCACTTCTTTTCCATACAGGGTTTTGGGACCCGTGACTTTCAGGCGCACCTGCAGGCCTCTGGAGTATTCAGAGAGCTGTCCCAGCAGGTCGGACATGTTGTGGCGCACGTAAAACTCGTGTTTGGGCAGGGCATTGAGGGCCAGGAAAGGCTGGCGGGTGAGGGTCATCAGGATTTCCAGCAGTTCATCGTGGTTGACCACGCCTTCGAGCTGGGGCAGCAGGTCTTCCAGACGGAAGGTGCTGTGGGCAGAATAAGCTGCCAGGGACAGCATCACCTGAGAGAACACACCACGTTCACCCAGCTGGCGGCTGGTGGTTTCGGTGATGGAACGGGCACCCTCTGCAGTGAGGGTATCGGTGTTCCAGTAGCCTCTCAATTCCACCGGAGTGATGTTCCCCATGCGGTTGCTGCTCAGGAGGGTTTCCAGGGCTTCACGGGTCACCTGGGTGGCCTTGACGTCGCTGGGGGGCAGCACTGCGCCCAGTTCACTGACCAGCACAGCACGGTAGGTGGAGGTGCTTTGACGGAACAAATCCCAATCTGCACGGGTGCTGAGCAGCACCGTGTAAGCATGCGCACCAAGCTGGGCTTCCAGCACCACAGCGGAAGCATTGATGGGCCGCAGGTGGTATCCCATGTCTCTGGCAAAGCGCTCCACCAGAGGATCAATGCTGGGAGCCTGATACACAGGCTGAGCCTGCTGGGTTTCCCGAAGGTAACTGCTTTCCTGGACCTGCTGTTGGCTCTGGCGGGGAGCAGAACGGGTTTCTGCAACCGGGCGCTCCTGACGCTCAGGGCGCTGCTCGTGGCGCTCTGGCTGGGCCTGAGCAGTACGGGCAGCTTCCCGCTGGGCACGCTGTTGCATGGCCGGTTCAGGACGCTCTTTCTGGACAGGCTTCTCTGCAGGTGGAGGGGTGGGAGCGCGGCGCTCCAGACGCACTTCACGCAGGTAGGCACTTTCTTCCACCACCACACGCTGGGGCGGTGGTGGCACCACCGGACGGGGGTAATTGCTCTGGTAGGTGGGCTGGTTGTTGCTGGGTCGGGCCTGGGTTTTGACTTCCACACTGACCTGCACCACGCCTGAGCCCACATACTCCAGACTCAGCACGTCATTGGGGCTGAGCTGGTGGGCATCGTAGTAGGGTTTCAATCCTTGCAACCTGCGTTGTTTTGCATTCAAAGAGACCGGGTACTCGTCTCCTTTTTCTGTTTTCAGCACACTGATGCCTTCGGCGATCAGGGGTTCTAGAGATTTCTGGATGGTCAGACTGCCCTCGGTCAGGCAGAGGCGGGTCAGGATGTAGCGGTACTGGCCTTTCACTTTGTACTATCCTCCCAGAAGGTGCGGACTCCGCTCACAGCGAAGTTTCCGGCGGAGACGTTGAAGTGTTTTAAGAATAACACAATAATCACAATTTCAACTTCATGTCATGTGCTTGATGCAGATGACTTTCGGACAGAACACAGCAACTCGAACACTGTCAGGAATTGTTTTGATATATACATAATCATCAGATCATTTACAGCATTTGCAAAATAAAGTCATGCAAATTTAAAGGATGGAATACGCTGACAACAGAACAACTGAACACAAGCTGAATTCTGTCGCATTGTTCTCAAACACTTCTGGTTAGAATGATGGGGACAATGTTCAGCTGGCTGACAGGCGCTAAAGACCTACTCGACATCCTGCTGGTCGCCACCCTGATTTATCAAGGCTACCTGCTGCTGGAAAACACCCGGGCACTCAACGTGCTCAGGGGCATCCTGATTTTCGTGGTGGTGTGGTTGCTGGCCAGCTATTTCAAACTGGCCACCGTGGATTATTTGCTGTCCAAAGCCGCCACAGTCGGTCTTTTTGCCATGGTGGTGGTGTTCCAGCCTGAACTCCGGCAGCTTTTCGAACGCCTGGGTCGCCCCAGAGGCCGCGAAGACCAGCAGGCAGGAGCTGTGGTCAACGAAATTGCCCGTGCTGTAGAGCACATGGCTGAACGCAGCATCGGTGCCCTGATTGCCCTGGAAAGGCGCACCCCTCTGGGAGAGTATGCCGCCTCCGGGGTCAAGCTGGATGCCATGATCAGCGCCCCTTTTCTGGAAGCCATCTTCGCCAGAAATGCCCCCCTGCACGATGGTGGAGTGATCGTCAAAGACGGGCGGGTGGTGGCCGCAGGATGTGTATTCCCCCTGCAAAACCAGCAAGATGGCGTCTACAAACGCTATGGCACCCGTCACCGCAGCGCCCTGGGCCTCTCTGAAGGCACCGATGCCGTGGTGATTGTGGTCTCCGAAGAAAGGGGCAGCATCCGGCTGGCCCAGAACGGACGCCTCTCCCAGGACCTCAACGCCAACGAGCTGCGCGACAAACTGCGTGCCCTGCTCTACGAGGTCAAGTCATGATGCGCCTGATCACCCACAAACTGCCCCAGAAGATCATCTCTCTGGTGCTGGCGGTGGTGGTGTATCTGGTGGCCACAGCAGACCAGCGCTCCACCAGTGAACGCAGCTTCGAGGTGCCCGTGCAGGTTGTAGACACCTCAGCCAGTGCCTCCCAGCGGGATGTCTCAGACATTCCCAAAACCATCCGGGTGACCCTCAGCGGCCCACTCAACCGCCTGGAAACCCTGGAAGCAGACCGCATCGAGGTGAACCTGGACGTCAGCAACGTCCCCACCGGACGTTTTCAGAGCAAACTGGAAGTCACAGAGCCTTCCGGCACCACCCTGGTCAATTACACCCCCCAGGTGATTTCTGGACTGATTGATCAGGTGATCACCGTGCGTTTGCCCATCCGCATCA
This sequence comes from Deinococcus roseus, assembly GCF_014646895.1. NCBI lineage: Bacteria > Thermotogati > Deinococcota > Deinococci > Deinococcales > Deinococcaceae > Deinococcus > Deinococcus roseus. Next base: position 2,618 of record NZ_BMOD01000006.1, on the reverse strand, counting down.
CCCACCTGAATGCCTCAGACAACGAGATGTTCAGGTTCACCAGCAACCCCGAACAGGTGCAGGTGACTGGACCACAAAATCGGGTGGAGAGCATCACCAACGTGGTCACCCAGCCGGCCAATTACCAGGAAAACACCATCCGTCAGGTGAACGTGATCCCCATTGATGCGCAGGGCCATGAAGTGCAGGAAGTGACCATGGCCCCCCGAAGCGTGCAGGTGACACGCATTGATCAGGGCAGCCTGCCCATCAAAACGGTGCCCATCAAACTGGCCCCTCAGGACGGCAAATTCCAGGTGGTGCGGGCCACTTTCAATCCCAGAACCGTCAGGGTCCTTGGCACCCCAGAGAATCTCGGTAAGATAGAATCCGTGCAGGCCACCGTGCCCCTCAAAGAAGGCACCTACACCACCCAGGCCCAGCTGAATCTGCCCGAGGGTTACACTGCGCTGGACCGCATCACGGTCACCCTCAGTGTCAAAGCCAAATAAAGCACCAAATCAAGCCAGGTGACCTCCAGCATCACCCAGTAAGGAATGTCCATGATCTATCCCATTCGACTTTACGGAGACCCGGTTCTGCGCCAGAAAGCCAGGGCCATCACAGACTTCACCCAGACCGTGCAGGTGCCCGGATTTGAACCCACCACCCTGGTCAAACTGGCTGAAAACATGCTGGACACCATGTACAACGCCCATGGGGTGGGCATTGCCGCCCCCCAGATTGGGCTGGGCATCCGCATGTTCGTGATGGCTGAATACGCCGACGACGAAGAAGAAGGCGAGGAAGCCGAACAGGACCCCCGTGCCCGCTCCAAGGTGGTGCGTGAACTCGTGGTGGTCAACCCGGTTCTGGAAGCCCTCAACAAGAAGAAAAACAAGAACTCCCAGGAAGGCTGCCTTTCCGTTCCCGGCATCTATGAGGAGGGCATCGCCCGCTTTTCAGAAATGCGCCTCACCTACCAGGATGCAGAGGGCAACACCCACGAAGAAGAAAACGAGGACTTCATCGCACGGGTCTGGCAGCACGAAAATGACCACCTGAACGGCAAATTCTTTCTGGACCACCTGCCCAAGCACATCACCGATGACCACCGCACCGAACTGGCCATCATGCAGCGCAAGGCCAAGTCTTTCCTGAAAGAACTCAAAGACAAGGGCTGGTGAACCATGAACCGCAAAAAAGTGGCCTTTTTTGGGTCTCCTGCTTTTGCCCTGCCGGTGATGGAAGCCATCCGTCAGCACCATGACATCGTGCTGGTGGTCTCACAGCCAGACAAGCCTGTGGGCAGAGGCAACAAGATCACCCCTCCCCCGGTGGCTGCCAGAGCAAAAGAACTGGGTTTGCCCCTGAGTCAGCCTGTCAAACTGCGCAAAAACCAGGATTTCTTGGAAGAACTGAAAAACTCTGGAGCAGAGGTGGCTGTCACCTGCGCTTATGGAAAAATCCTCCCCCAGAACGTGCTGGATGCACCCAGGTACGGCTTCATCAACACCCACACCAGCCTGCTTCCCAGATACCGGGGGGCCGCACCCATCCAGTGGGCCTTGATTGAAGGTGAAGCCGTCACCGGAACCACCATCATGCAAACCGATGCAGGCATGGACACCGGAGACATCCTGATCCAGCAGGAACTCCCCATTGAGCCCAACTGGACCCTCACAGACCTGGCCCAGGCCCTCAGCGATCAGGCCAGCACACTGATTGTGCAGGCGCTGGACCAGCTGGACACCCTGGTTCACACCCCTCAAAACCATGAGGCCGCCACACACGCCAGAATGCTCGAAAAAGAAGACGGCGAAATCCGCTGGTTTGATTCCCTATCCAGCATTGTGAACCGCTACAGGGGCACATACGGCTGGCCTGGAAGCTACACCCACCACAAAGGCAAACGCCTGAAGGTGCTGGAACTGAGGGCCTCAGATGCTCCCAAAACTGCTGAACCTGGACACGTGCAAGGAACCACAGCCACAGGTGTATTGGTGGCATGCAGCGATGGTGTGCTGGAGCTCCTGCAGGTGCAACCCGAATCCAAAGCCGCTTTAAGTGGTGCTGACTGGATCAAAAACCATCAGGTCAAAATCGGTGAAAAGCTGGGGCAGTGAAAGTTAAGCCTGGCAAATTTGGCAAATAGAAAAGACCGGATCAAATGATCCGGTCTTTAAGTTTCTGGAGCGGGTAACGAGACTCGAACTCGTGACCTCAACCTTGGCAAGGTCGCGCTCTACCAACTGAGCTACACCCGCACTCCTTCAGCGCTGAATATAGTAGCAAAACTGCTTCTTTTCGTCAAGCACTGCTCACAGCACAACTTTGCAACACATCAAAAAAAACCCCTCGCGCCTTTCTACTCTCCCGGGCAATCACTCGCCAAGTACCATCGACGATGCAACGTTTCACGATCCAGTTCGGAATGGGATGGAGTGGGACCATTGCGCTATGGGCACGAGGGAATCTCATGTTCTCTGGACCTTTGCCTTGCGGCTCCGGTCAAAAATCCTGCCTGGTCTGCCAGACTGCAAAAATGAGCAGACATAAAAAACCCCCCGCGTCGCTCTACTCTCCCAAGCAATCACTCACTCAGTACCATCGACGAAACAGCGTTTCACGACCCAGTT